>NZ_SCNB01000017.1:0-62131 GCF_005502825.1 Kocuria sp. 2SI
TAAATAACCCGAGACTCGCTTATGCTTTGAGGCATCCGCGACGCACCCGGGCGCGCGGACGCCTCAAAGCATAAGCGAGTCTCGGGTTATTTATCAGGTCGTTATCAGCAATTTCTGGGGAATCACGATACAAAGGTGTATCGCTACTGATCGCGCGCATCTGCGCAGATCACGAACAGATCAATAACAGGTTGGGGGACAGCCGCGCGATGCCGCGGCAGACGCCTCGAGGCCGCGCCGCCGGTACCGGTGGCGCGGCCTCGAGGAGGTCGCCGGAGCGGGATCGGAGCCGGCGGCCAGTGTCGCCGAGCTCACGGCGTCCGCGCTGGGCTGAGACTCAGTAGGCGCCTTCGTGGGCGAAGACGGCCTTCACGGTGCGCAGGAGGATCAGCAGGTCCTCGAGCACCGACCAGTTCTCGACGTAATAGAGGTCCAGGCGCACTGCCTGCTCCCAGTCGAGGTCCGAGCGTCCCGACACCTGCCACAGGCCCGTGATGCCGGGCTTGACCCGCAGGCGGCGGTGCACGTACGAGTCGTACTTGCTGACCTCGGAGTCCAGCGGGGGACGGGGTCCCACGAGCGACATGTCTCCGCGCAGGACGTTGAGGAACTGGGGCAGCTCGTCGAGGCTGTAGCGGCGCAGCACCTTGCCGGGGCCGGTCACGCGGGGATCGTCCTTCATCTTGAACAGGACGTCGCCGCCGGATTCGTTCTCCGCCAGCAGGGCCGCCTTGCGCTCCTCGGCATCCGTGTACATGGACCGGAACTTGAGCATCTTGAAGTGCGTCCCGTCCAGGCCCACGCGCTGCTGGCGGAACAGGACGGGGCCGCGGTCGTGGGCCTTCACCGCCAGAGCCACGACCAGCATGATCGGCGAGAACGCGATCAGCGCTCCCAGCGCGCCCACGATGTCGACCAGGCGCTTGAGGATCCGTCGCGAGCGGGTCATGCGCGGGGTGGCCACGTGGATCAGGGGCAGACCGGCGACCTGCTGCGTGTGGATGCGGGGCCCTGCGATGTCCGTGAGCCCGGTGTTGAGCACGAGTCGCACGTGGGCATCGGCGAGGTACCAGGAGAGGTGGCGGATCTCGGCCGAGGTCAGCGGCGAGCTGTTGGTCAGCACCAGCGTCTGGATGCGGTGGCGGCGCACGGCCTCCAGGATTCCGGAGACCGAGGGGGTCTGGTCGGGGGCCAGGGCATTGGGGATCTCGATCTCCTCGAGATTCGAGGGCATCTGCTTGCGCGTGGTGGGGGCGTAGACCGCCACCGGGTCCAGCCCGGACTCGACGTGCGCGCGCAGCGACTCGGCAGTCTCGAGGGCGCCGCGACGACGGCCCACGATCATGGTGGGCGCCATGGCCTCGCCCGCGCGACGGCGGCGGATCAGCTGGGAGCGCAGCATCACGCGGCCCAGGATCAGCAGCGCCGCACCGGCCGGCAGAGCCACGAGCACGTAGCCGCGCGCCACGGGCAGCGCCAGGGCGTAGGAGACGATCGCCACGGCGCTGAAGACCATCAGGGTCGCGGTGAGGACCTGCCGGGCCTCCTCCATGCCGCTGCCGATCAGGCGCACGGCTCGGGTACCGCGCAGATCCAGCGCGCACCACCACAGCAGGCCGATGATCAGGCCCACCACGAGGTAGTGGATGCCGAACCGGCCGATGATCAGCTCGGCCTGGGCATCGGGGAGGCTGAAGCGGGCCACCTGTGCCAGCACGAGCGTGACCACGATGGCCAGGGCGTCCACGATCCGCATGCGGGTGACGTATCCGGTGCGCCACTGCTGCTCCGTGGCGGTCGGCAGCGGGCGGGACGGGGCATCCGGGGTGGGGATGATGCGGATGGGGCCGGTGGTCGGCTCCCCGCCGCTGCCGTCGGGCCGGCGGGGCAGAGGGGCAGGGTCGTGGCGCGCAGACCCCTTGTGCTCCGTGGTGGCCGCGGGGCCTGAGCCCGCGCCCTGCGACGGGTGCGCGCGGCGCTGCGAGCGGTACTCCCGGGCGGTCGTGCGGCGATCGGTCTGCGGCGATGTGCCGAGCGACCTGCTCATGGATGATTCCTCCCCCTGGTGGAATGCACCGAGGCGATCGCGCCTGGTCCCTGATCGTCGCCGCGGCACTGCCGCGGGTACGTCGTGCGATGACGGCGCCGTCGAAGGGCCACGCGCTGCTAGGGGCGTCCCGATGCTTTCCTGCGATGCTGATGCGGGTCAGCGCCCGCGACCTGCTCGGAATCCGCCGTCCCCACGGCTGATCTCGAGCGGGTGCGCGAGCATCCCACAGGCCCATCCTACGAGTCCGGAGCCCGATATGGGTGTTCTCTGCTGTGGTCTCTTGGTCGGGGCCTCGAGCGAGCCGGGGGCAGCTCGAACCGTGTGACATGGGGCGATGTCCGCATTCCGGGGTCGTGAGCGCAGGCTGGTATGCTGTGCGGGCTGCCGAGGCGAGGGGAGCGCGCGGGTGAGATCCCGCGGACTCCCGTGATCGACGAGGCTGGTACCTGCTCTTCCAGCGCATCCGGAGCTCGAGGCTCGCGGATCCAGCGCGCGGGATGATCCGATCGGATGCCTCGCATTCGTGTCCGGAAAGCCGTGGAGGCTGAAGGTCCCGGTCGCTCGCCGATCGGCACCGATGAACCACCACGAGAACCCGTTGCATCAGGAGGAGCCACCATGGCTGATACCACCAAGGTCCCCGGCGAGGTCCGCACCGACTTCGGCAAGGGCTACGCCCGCCGCATCCGCCAGGCCGACAAGATCCCCGCCGTCATCTACGGCGCCGGTCACGATCCCATCCACGTGTCCCTGCCGGGCCACGACATGATGCTGATCTCCCGCAATGCCAACGCCGTGATCGAGGTCCTGGCCGATGACGGCCAGAAGCACCTGGCCATGCTCAAGGACGTCCAGCGCCACCCGATCCGCCCGGAGATCTACCACATCGATCTGCTGACGGTGAAGCGCGGCCAGAAGGTCGAGGTCGACCTGCCGATCAACGTCACCGGCGAGGTCGACCCCTCCGCGATCTACACGCAGGAGGAGACCACTATCACCGTCATGGCCGACGCCCTGAACGTCCCGGAGCAGGTCGAGCTCGACATCGAGGGCCGCACGCCGGGCGAGCACGCGCTCGTGTCGGACATCGTGGTGCCGTCGGGCGTCGAGGTCCTCACCGACCCCGAGACCATGGTCATCAACGTCTCCGAGCCCATCGAGCAGGATCTCGGCGAGGAGCCGGAGGACGAGGAGACCGAGGGCGCCGAGGGCGAGTCCGGCGAGGAGTCGGGCGAGTCCGAGGGCGGCGAGGCTTCCGACGAGGAGTCCTCCGACTCCGAGTGATCCCCCTGTGCGCCCGGCTCCGGCCGACGGCGCGCCGGATCCCGATGGCACCCCGTCCGCGCGACGGGGTGCCATCGTCGTCCTGGCGCGCGAGCGGGCAGGATGGACCGAGCGCACGGTGTGCGCCACGGACACGATGACGACGACGAGCACTTCGAGGAGCAGCCCCGCATGACGACCGATCGCTGGATCGTGGTGGGACTGGGCAATCCCGGTCCCCAGTACGCGGCCACCCGCCACAACGTGGGCCAGATGGTGCTGGACGAGCTCGCCGGCCGCACCGGAGGCAGCTTCTCGGCGCACAGGTCGCGGGCCCAGGTCATCGAGACCCGCCTGCGCCCGGGCGGCCCGCGCCTGGTGCTGGCCAAGCCGCTGACGTACATGAACACGTCGGGCGGGCCGGTGAGCGCGCTGCTGAAGTACTACGACGCCACCGCCGAGCAGCTGATCGTGGTCCACGACGAGCTCGACATCCCCTTCGATACCCTGCGCCTCAAGCGCGGCGGCGGCGAGGGCGGGCACAACGGGCTGCGCGACATCTCCAAGGCCGCGGGCACCAAGGACTACCTCCGAGTGCGTGTGGGCGTGGGGCGTCCTCCGGGGCGCATGGACACCGCGGACTACGTGCTGCGCCCGTTCGGCTCGGCCGAGGCCAAGGACCTGCCGCTGCACCTGGACCGGGCGGCCGATGCCGTCGAGCGGATCATCGACGACGGCCTCACCGCCGCCCAGAACGCCTTCCACAGCTCCTGAGGCTCCGCTGGGCCGTCGGAGCCCTGGACTACCGTGGATAGTCCGTCCCGCGCCTCGTGCGCCGGACGGGCCCGACGCGATGGAGGCATTTCGACATGGACACCCCGAACGGACCCCTCGACGACGCCGAGGCTCGGCGCCTGGCCGCCGACTTCCCGATCCTGCAGCGCGAGCTCGACGGCCGCAGGCTGGTCTACCTGGACTCCGGGGCCACCTCCCAGCGCCCCGTCAGCGTGCTGGATGCCGAGCGCTCCTTCCTGGAGACGTCCTACGCCGCCGTGCACCGCGGCGCGCACACCCTGGCCGTCGAGGCCACGGACGCCTTCGAGGACGCTCGCCGCACGGTCGCCGGCTTCGTCGGCGCGCAGGAGGAGGAGATCGTGTGGACCTCGAACGCGACCGAGGGCCTGAACCTGCTCACCTACGCCTTCTCGAACGCGACCGCAGGCTCCAACGGTGCCACCGAGGCCTCGCAGCGCTTCCGTCTGGGGCCCGGCGACGAGATCGTGATCACCGAGGCCGAGCACCACGCCAACCTGGTGCCGTGGCAGGAGCTGTGCGCTCGCACCGGAGCCTCGCTGCGCTGGATCCCGGTCGATGACCGGGGGCTGCTCGATCTCGAGTCCCTCGAGGAGGTCGTGACCGAGCGGACCAGGGTGCTGGCCTTCGCCCACGTCTCCAACGTCACCGGCGCCGTCCACGACGTCTCCGCGCTGGTCGCGGCGGCCCGCCGGGTGGGAGCGCTCGTGGTGCTCGACGCCTGCCAGTCGGTGCCGCACCTCCCGGTGGACTTCCATGCCCTCGACGTCGACTTCGCCGTGTTCTCCGGGCACAAGATGCTCGGGCCCACGGGCATCGGCGCGCTCTGGGGCCGCCGCGAGCTGCTCGAGGCGCTGCCCACCTTCCTGACCGGCGGGTCCATGATCACGCGGGTCACCATGGAGTCCAGCGAGTACATGCCGGCCCCCACCCGGTTCGAGGCCGGCACCCAGCGCATCTCCCAGGCGGTCGCCCTGGCGGAGGCCGTGCGCTTCCTCGAGGGCATCGGCATGTCCCGGATCGAGGCCCGCGAGGCCGAGCTCGGCCAGCGCCTGGCCGCCGGCATCGAGCAGCTGCCCGGAATCCAGCTCGTGGGCCCGCCAGCCGGGGAGCCCCGCGTGGGCCTGGCCTCCGTGGTGGTGGACGGCGTGCACTCCCACGACGTCGGCCAGCTGCTCGACGTCGCAGGGGTGGCCGTGCGCGTGGGGCACCACTGCGCCCAACCGCTGCACCGGCGGCTCGGCACCGCGGCGACCACACGGGCCAGTGCCTACGTGCACAGCACCACGGAGGACATCGACCGGTTCCTGGAGGAGCTGGGGAAGGTGCGAGCCTACTTCCGGGTCGACGAGGACACCAGCGCCGCCAGTAGCGGGAAGGAGAGAGCATGAGCGAGCTCGATCAGATGTACCAGGAGGTGATCCTGGACCACTCCAAGCGCCGCGTCGGCGAGGGCCTGGCGGCCGAGATCCGGGAGCTGCCCGGCAAGGACGCCGTCACGGAGCCGGTGGGGCAGGAGAGCGCCGCCGGGGCGGACCACGAGTACAACCCCACCTGCGGCGATGAGATCCGGCTGCGGGTGGGCCTGCGCGGTGAGACCGTCGAGTCCGTGACCTGGGAGGGCGATGGCTGCTCGATCTCCATGGCCGCGGCCTCCGTGCTCTCGGAGATGGCGCCCGGCTCGTCCCTGGAGCAGCTGCGCGAGCAGCTGGACGCCTTCCGAGAGATGCTGCACTCGCGCGGTCGCATCGAGCCGGATGTCGAGCTGCTGGGCGATGCCGCGGCCTTCGCCGGCGTCTCGCGCTTCGTCGCCCGGGTGAAGTGCGCGGCGCTGGGCTGGGTCGCGGCCGAGAAGGCGATCGAGCGGGCTCAGGCCGGGCAGCAGGGCTGATCGCCGGGTCCGCGCTCGTCTCTCACGACGACGGCGCTGCACCTTCCATCTGGAGAAGGTGCAGCGCCGTCGTCGTCGGTGCGCGGAACCGAGCGCGCCGATCAGCCCATGGTGTCCACCTCGGCGCCCTCGTCGCGCAGCTTCTTGTAGTGGCGGTTGCGAGCCACGAGCAGGCCGCCGCCTGCAAGCGCGGCGATCGTGGAGCCGAAGAGGATGCCGACCTTCGCATGGTCGTTGTGCGGGGAGCCGATGCCGAAGGACAGCTCGGCGACCAGCAGCGAGACCGTGAAGCCGATGCCGGCCACCATGGCCAGGCCCGCCATGTCGATCCACTGGTAGTCGCGGTCCTTGCTGGCAGGGGTGAACCGGTCCATCAGCCAAGCGGAGCTGAAGACGCCGATCATCTTGCCGAAGACCAGTCCCAGCACGATGCCGACGGCCACGGTGTCGGTGGCCGCCGAGCGGATGCCCTCGACGCCTCCGACGGCCACACCGGCGGAGAAGAAGGCGAAGATCGGAACGGCCAGTCCGTTGGACAGCGGGCGGAAGCGGTGCTCGAGGGTCGGGGCCAGGCCCTGGGCGGGGTCCTCGTCGTTGATCACGTGCGGACGGGTCTTCAGCACAGGCGTCGCGAAGCCGAGCAGCACGCCGGCGATCGTGGCGTGGATGCCGCTGTTGTACATCAGGATCCAGACCACGAAGCCCAGGGGCAGCAGGATGACCCAGGCGGCCCAGGCCCGCGCCATGAAGAACGAGGCGAAGCGGTGGGTCAGCACCCAGTACACGGCCAGCACGGCGAACGAGGCCAGCAGGGGCAGGAAGCTGAAGCCGTGGCTGTAGAAGATGGCGATGATGACGATCGCGATGAGGTCATCGACCACGGCCAGCGTCAGAAGGAAGGTGCGCATGGCCACCGGCAGCGCGGAGCCCACCACGGCCAGCACCGAGACGGCGAAGGCGATGTCCGTGGCGGTGGGAATGGCCCAGCCCTGAATGGTCGAGGGGTCCGAGCCGGCGGTCAGGTTGAGCACCGCGTAGATGATCGCCGGCACGGCGGCGCCGCCGAAAGCCGCCACGATCGGCACGGCGGCCTTGGCCGGATTGCGCAGCTCGCCGTCCACGAAGGAGGCCTTGAGCTCCAGGCCGGTCAGGAAGAAGAAGATCGCCAGGAGCCCGTCGGCGGCCCATTCGCCGACGGTGTGGGTCAGCCCGGGGACGGAGTGGATGCCCACCTCGGCATCGCGCAGTCCGAAGTAGAAGGACTCGGCCGGCGTGTTGGCCAGCACCAGGGCGGCCACCAGCGCCACGAGCAGCAGCACGCCGCCCACCAGGTCCTGGCGCAGGGCATGTCCGAGACGGAGCAGAGGCGATCTGCTGGCTGACTGGGCTTGGGACATCGGGGACCTTCCGTGCGGCATGGCATCGACCCGTGCTGGGCACCGGCCGCGGATCGGGCCAGTCTACGACCGCAGTTGCCTGCGTCGCGTCGAAGTGCCGATGGCGCCGGAGATGACGACGCCCCGGGACCCTGCTGCGTGGCGGGGTTCCGGGGCGCGCAGCCGGTGCGGCCAGGACAGCCGCCGGGCGGGTCAGTGCGAGGCGATCCAGGCGTCGGCCTCTCGGGACTGCAGGCTCAGGGCCTTGCCCACATAGGGCTCGGCGGCCGAGGCGACCTTGCCGCCGACCAGCGGGATGTTGGCCTTGACGGTGACGTCCACGGCGACGTCGGTGGTCTCGCCCTTGGCGGTCAGGGTCTGCGTGCCGGAGCCCGAGACGGGCATGCCGCCCACGGAGACCTCGGTCTGGATGTCGCGGGAGCCGTTGTCGCGAGGACCGGACCAGGTATCGACCTGGGTCACGGTGAGTCCGCCCTTGACGAACTTCTTCGCGATGTCCGGCAGCTTCTCCGCGCCCATGCTGCGCACGATCGTGACCTTGAACGGACCCGAGGTGTCGCCCTCGACGTTCTGGGACACCAGGGTCGCGCCGCCGCGCTCGGCGACATGGCGGTTGAAGGCCTCATCGGTGAAGGTCTCGATGACCTTCTCGACGGGGGCATTGATGGTCTGGCTGGCGTTGACGGCCATGGGACTCCTCCTGCTGGGACGACGACGGGAGCTTGGTCGAGCACGCGGCGACCGCGCCTGGCCGAAAATGCGGTGGGGCCGATCGCGCACTGTCATTCATCGGCCATTCTACGGCGAGACCTGGGACGGCCCTCGACGCGAGCCGGAGATCGACAGGTGAGGGGACGTCCCTGCGCATCTGTGGGGTCAAGTGGAGGTCCCGAACGCCGAGTCCGAGCCGCTCGACGCGTAGAGTCGCTCGCCGGGGTCGTCGCTCGGGGGAGCGGGCCTCGAACATCTTCATCCGGCGTCGCAGCGATCGAGGGGCTCGATCCGCGGCGCTGTTCTGAGCCGGGTCGATCCGCCCGGCCGCTAGGGGGAACCGCATGGAGCACAGCCCTGCCATCGACGTCCTGCACGTCGTCGAGGCATTCGGCGGAGGCGTGGCCGCAGCCGTGCGCGACTACGTCCGGGATCTGCCCGAGGCTCGTCACCACATCGTGTGCCGGCTGCGCCCGGAGGCCGAAGCTCTCGGAGCGCAGTGGCGCCAGGACTTCGCCTCCGTCACCGCCATCACCGGCGGTCAGCTGGGTGCGGTGCGCACCGTCCGCGAGACCATCCGCGAGCTGCATCCGGCCGTCGTGCACTCGCACTCCAGCTACGCCGGAGTGTGGGCCCGCGTCGCCGGCATCGGGCTCGACGGCTTCCGCTCGGTCTACACCCCGCACGCGTGGGCGTTCGCCCGCGAGGACAAGTCGCGGCTCGAGCGCGCGGCATTCCGCGGCGTCGAGCGCGTCCTGCTGCACCGCACGGACGTCCTGGCCGGCTGCTCGCGCGCCGAGCTGGCGCCGGCGCGCGCCTGGCGTTCGGACGTCGAGCTGGTCCACGTCCCCAACATCGCCGAGCTCGAGGCGGACTCGACCCCCACTCTGGTGCAGCAGCCCTCGGATCCTCGAGGCCTCCTGATCGTGGGCTCGGGTCGCCTGACCGCGCAGAAGGACCCCGCGTGGTTCCGCGCTGCGGTCCGCGCGGTGCGCGCAGAGGGCCACCCCGTGCGCGCGCTGTGGGTCGGCGGCGGCGACGAGACCATGCAGGCGGATCTGGAGTCCGCCGGCATCGAGGTCACGGGGTGGATCCCTCCTGCACAGGTCGAGCGCCACCTCGCGGAGGCCGATCTGTACCTGCACACGGCGGCCTGGGAGGGCTTCCCGATCACGGTCCTCGAGGCCGCACAACTGGGGCGGCCCATCGCCGTGCGCTCGATCCAGGCCTTCCACGAGGTGTCGCTGCCCGTCGTGCTCGATCGGCCCTCGGATCTCGCCGAGCGCTGGGAGCGGATCGCTGAGCACGCCACTCGCGAGCAGATGGTCTCTCAGCAGGACCGGGCACTGCGCGAGAACTGCGCAGGTGTCCAGCACGACAGGCTCGCCCAGGCCTACGGGCTCGAGGTCCGGCCGTGGGGCGTGGGCGGACGCGGCGCTCCGGGGCGGCAGAGCGCGACGCAGATCGTCGACGGGGTGACGCGCGAGACCAAGGGCTCCGCGGAGCTGGCAGGATATGCCGGTCCGAGCCGCTGATCCGCGGCTGGGCTGATCGAAGGAGCTCGCCATGTCCGCTGCGCCGCAGGCCTCCCGCCGCGTCGTCGCGGTGGGCTGCGACATCCAGGCCCACGGGCCGGTGGCGGAGGCGATCGAATCTTTCGGCCCGGCCTACCTCCGTCGTGTGCTCCACCCCCAGGAGAGGGTCGGCCTGGATGCGCCGGCGGAGGGGGCCGCACCCGATCCGGAGCTCACGGCGCGTGTGGCCCTTTTGGTGGCGCTCAAGGAAACTGTCATGAAATGTCTGGACCTCAGCGCCTCAGATCCGATTTCATGGACTGACATACGATGTGCACCGATCCGACGGCGATCCTCCGCCGAGGGGACCGGATCCGAGGAGCAGACCGCTCATCGGGTGCAGCTGCATGGATCGGCCGCGCTCCTGGCGCGGCGACGGGGGATCCGCAGCTTCCTGGCAGTGGCCTCGACCACCGTGCCCGCTGCGCGCACTGCGCAGACGGGGGAGACGGTGTTCCTGTCCGCGACGGCGAGAGCCGTCGCGCTGTCGGGACGGTCACCTGGGGGGAGGATCGAGGCGGGGACGGCCCCGGGGACGCTGGATGCGTCCCGGAGGCCGGGGGATGCCGCGAAGTGCCGCTCGGCGGTCCGCGGCATGCCGGCCGGGGCTCAGCACAGGGGAACGGGGAATCCGCACGGCGATGTTCTGCCGGCGGAGGGGCTGCGGGCAGCAGTCGCAGCCGCTCCCGCACAACAGGGGGACCCCTCAGGTCCCCCGGAAGAATCGGGGAGAAGCAGAATGAGCAGCACCGAAGAGATCATCGCCGAGGTCCGTCAGGTCGTCGCGCAGCATGCGCATCTGGCCCGCGACGCCGGCTCGCTGGCCGAATCCGACAGCCTCTACGCGGCGGGGATGACCTCGCACGCCTCCGTCAATGTGATGCTCGGGGTGGAGGACGCCTTCGACCTCGAGTTCCCGGAGCAGATGCTGACCAAGGAGACCTTCGAGAGCCTCGAATCCATCGCCGCCGTCGTGCGCACACTCGAGGAGCAGCAGTGAGCGCCCCGACACGCGAGAACCGCAGCGGCTCCGGCGAGGACATGCAGCGCAGGGACTGGTCCGAGCGGATCGACGCCGTGGTCGCGGCCGCAGCGGCTGCGGCAGCCGACGTCGACGCCCAGGGTCGATTTCCCCAGGAGATGCTGGACGCCGCGCGCGAGCAGCTGATCCTGGGCGCTCACGTGCCGGCCGTGCACGGCGGCCTGGGCCGTTCGATCACGGAGATCTGCCGGCTGGTGGAGGCCCTGGGTGCCGTGTGCGCCTCCTCGGCCGCGGTGATCGCCATGCACTTCAGCCAGGAGCTGTGCCTGACCCGCCACGTGGACCTCGAGGAGGACACGGCCCTGTCGCGCTTCACCTGCCGGGTGGCGGCGGAGCAGCTGCTGCTGGCCTCCTCGACGACCGAGAAGAACATCGGCGGCGACACGCGCACGTCGTCGTGCGCGGTCGTCGCCCACGACGACGGCAGCGTCACCGTGGCCAAGTCGGCTCCCGTGATCTCCTACGGGCGCTTCGCCGACGCGATCCTGGTGACGGCGCGCCGTGATCCGGAGGCACCGGCCTCCGAGCAGTCACTGGTGGTCGTGCCGCGCGAGCACCTGAGCCTGGAGCGCACCAGCGAGTGGGATGCCCTGGGCCTGCGCGGCACCATGTCCGAGGGCTTCGAGCTGGAGGGCACAGTGTCGGCAGACATGGTGCTGCCGGTCGACTTCGCGACCATCTCCGCACAGACCATGCTCCCGGCATCGCACACGCTGTGGGCGTCGTCCTGGCTGGGCCTGGCCACCGGAGCCGGTGCCGTGGCTCGGCGCTTCATCCAGAAGAAGGCCCGCTCGAACCCCGGGACCACGCCTCCGGGAGCCCTGCGACTGGCCGAGCTCGAGGTGCGGATCCAGTCGATGATCGACACCGTGCGCAGCTCGATCGCCCGCTTCGAGGAGGCCGCCCATGATCCCGAGCTGGCCACGTCCATGCACTTCGCGATCGCCATGAACACGCTCAAGGTCTCGACCTCCGAGTCCGTGCGCGCGATCGTCTCCGAGGCCATGGTCATCGTGGGCATCGCCTCGTACTCGAACACCGGCCCGTTCTCGCTCGCTCGCTCGCTGCGCGATGCCATGGGGCCGTCGCTGCAGGTCAGCAACGACCGCATCCTGAACAGCAGCGCCTCGCTGCTGACCGTCTCCAAGGGGCGGGCATGAGCGGCGGGGCGCAGGCCGGGATGCCGCAGCCTCCCGCGGAGGAGATCTCCCAGGAGCAGCGCTTCGAGGCCGAGCTGCTCCAGGCCGGGTGGCTGCTGCCCACGCTGGGACAGGGGATCACGGGCACCGGGGCGGTGATGGAGGCCGTCGTGCAGGGCCTGATCCTGGCCGCGCGCGAGCGAGCCGTGGACCTGCCCCGCCCCGGTCGGCTCGAAGCCGTCCGCTTCCCGCCGGTCAATGCCCGCAGCCTGCTCGAGCGCACGGACTACGTGGCCAGCTTCCCGCAGCTGCTGGGAACGATCGACACCTTCGAGGGCGACACGAAGGCCCACCGGCGGCTGCTGGCCGACCGCGAGGCCGGGCAGCCGTGGGACGGGCACATGTCGACCAGCGGCTATGCGCTGGTGCCGGCAGCCTGCCACCCGCTCTACGGCGCCCTGCAGCTGGGCTCCGCCCGGGGCGAGGTCGATGGCACGGTGTACTCGCTGATCGGCGACTGCTTCCGCAACGAGCCGTCGCCGGACCCCATGCGCTTCGTCTCCTTCCGCATGCTCGAGTTCGTGCTCGTGGGCACGCCCGAGCAGGCACTGGCCCACCGTCAGGCCATGCTCGAGCTCGGCTCGGGGCTGCTGCGCGATCTGGGGCTGGATGTCGAGATCGAGAGCGCCAACGACCCGTTCTTCGGCCGTGCCGGCGTGATGCTGGCCAAGGGGCAGCTGCAGGCCGAGCTGAAGTTCGAGATCACGGCACCGGTCTACGGCACCCACCGCACGGCGATCGCCTCCGGCAACTACCACGAGGACCATTTCGGCGCCGAGTTCGACCTGCATGGCGCCGACGGCTCGATGGCGCACTCCGCGTGCTTCGGCTTCGGCCTGGAGCGCGTGGCGCTGGCGCTGGCGCGGGTCCACGGCACCGAGCTGATGGCCTGGCCCGAGCAGGTGCGGGCCCTTCTCGGCCTGCCGACGGGGGAGACCGGATGACCGCGACGACCTCCGCCGCCGGACTCGGGGTCGCAGCGCTGAGCCCTGAGGGCTTCATCCAGCACCCGCTGCACCGGGACGAGTCCGTCTGGTCGAACACGAATTGCTACCTGGACGTGTGGATCGAGCTGCTGCACGGTCTGGGGCATGCACCGGAGCCGCTGTTCGCAGCGGCTGTCGCGGCCACGGCCCAGGCGACGCAGTTCGAGTTCCTGAAGGTGGATCACCGCGACCTCGAGGAGGTCACCGGGATCCGGGTGGGCGAGCACGACATCTGGCTGGGACTGCAGGAGCAGGTCATGCTGCAGCTGGGCCTCGGGAACCCCATGCTGATCGAGGCCGATGCGTTCTGGCTGCCGGACACCCGAGGCGTGTCCTACGGGCAGGATCACACCAAGACCTCGATCGTCGTGCTGCATGTCGATCCCGACACGCGTGGGCTCGTCTACCTGCACAACGAGGGGCTGCACCGGCTCGACGGCGCGGACTTCGACCACGTGCTGGGCGCGGGCCGCAGCCAGGGGATCGTGCCCTCGCCCTACACCGAGCTGATCTCCCTGGAGGGGCTGCGCGGCCCGCAGGACGTCGACGCCGCGGCGCAGACCCGGCGCCTGCTGCGGCTGCACGCCGCCCGGGCACCGCAGACGAACCCGGTCGCCGATCTCATGGAGATCCTCCGCTCGCGCCTCGCCTGGCTGGGGGAGAACGGGATGGAGGGCTACCACGCGCTGTGCTTCGAGACCACGCGGCAGCTCGGCGTCGTCTCCATGCTGGCGGCCGCCGCATGCCGGCATGCCGAGGTGCCCGAGCTCGAACCGGCCGTCGAGGCCTGGACCGCCGTCTCGGAGGAGGCCAAGGGCATGCAGTTCCAGCTGGCTCGGCTCGCCCGCGGCCGGGGCTCCTCGGCCCTGGCGGCCACCATGGACTCCGCGGTCGAGCACTGGGCGCAGGCGGCGGAGGCGCTGGCCTCCTGGGCCGCCGACGGCGGCGGGTCCGAGTCCGCCTCATGAGTCCCGACCCGCTCGTGGACGACCCGCTCGGCACAGGCTCGGGCGGCGTCGCCCTGGGGAGGCTGAACTGGACACTGCACGGGACGGAGTCCGGGGCGATCGGCTGGACGGGTCCCTGGGAGCAGGCCGAGGCCCCGGTGCTGCGCGCGGGCGGGGTCTCGATCCTGAGGCCTCGGCTCGAGGAGCTGTCGCAGCTGAGCCTGCCCGCCTCCGTGCCGGGAACGCTCGCCGCCGCCCTGCGCGATGCGGGGCGCGAGCCGGTGGCGCAGCCGGATGACCGGGACTGGTGGTGGCGCGCCGACCTCGAGCTGCCCTCCGGCGAGCCGCAGGGGCAGTGGGAGCTGAGCCTGCGCGGGGTGGCGACCGTCTCCGAGGTCTGGTGGGACGGCCGGCGCGCCGCGACATCGGCGACCGGGCTGGACGACCTGGTCGTGCACCTGACGGCGTCGCCGGGCCGTCATGAGCTGGCGATCGTGTGCCGCGCCCTGTCCCTGCTGCCCGTGCCGCGCCGGCCTCGAGGACGATGGCGCTCCAGCCTCGTGGCGGATCAGTCGCTGCGCTGGCGCCGGACGCCGCTGATCGGTCGGATCCCGTGGGCCGGCACCTCTCCCGTCATCGGGCCCTGGGGGCAGGTCTCCCTGCTGCCTGTGCCGCAGCACGGGATCGAGCTGACGGGCGTGCGCACCGAGCTCGATGCGGACCTTCGCAGCGCGCGGGTGCTCGTGGACTGCATGGCCGAGCGCGGGGGGCACCTGGAGCTCGCCTGCGCAGGCGCCGTCACGGCTGTCGAGGTCCCTGCGGGTGAGAGCCGGGTGCGACTCGAGGTGCGTGAGCCTGCGCTGTGGTGGCCGGCGACCCATGGCGAGCCCGCGCTGCACGAGCTGACCGTGCGCGCCGGATCCCGTCCCGGACAGCTGCAGCCGCTGGCCCGGCGCAGCGTCGGATTCCGCCGCCTGGAGGCGCAGACCGACGACGGCGGCTTCCGGCTGATCGTCAACGGCCGCCCGGTCTTCGCCCGCGGCGCCGTCTGGGCGCCCGTGGACCCGCTGAGCCTGGGCGCAGCGGCCGAGAAGATCGAGCGCACGGTGCGAGCCATGGCCGCTGCCGGCGCCAACATCCTGCGGATCTCCGGCACCGGAGCCTGGGAGTCCCCGGCCTTCTACGAGGCCTGCGACCGGTTGGGCCTGATGGTCTGGCAGGACGCCATGCTGGCCACCCTCGATCCACCGGAGGATCCCGAATGGCTGGGGCTGCTCGAGGCCGAGCTGCGGACCTGGCTGCCGCGCCTGGGGGCGCACCCGTGCCTGGCGGTGGTCTCCGGCGGCAACGAGGTCCTGCAGCAGCCCGTGCTGTGGGGCCGCAGCCCGCAGGAGATGACCATGACCGCGATCGACGAGCTGATCCCGCGCCTGAGCGCCGAGCTCGTCCCGCAGGCCGTGCACGTGCCCACGAGTCCGTGCGGCGGGCAGCCGCCCACCCGCCCCGATCAGGGGATCTCCCACTGGTTCGGCGTGGGCGCCTACCGCCGGCCGCTGACGGACGCCCGCCTCAGCGGCGTGCGCTTCGCGGCCGAGGCCCTGGCCTTCGGGTGCCCGCCCCGCCCCGAAGCGATCGAGGCCGCCTTCGGCTCTGCGACGGCCGATCACGACGAGGCCGCCCGCGCGGCATGGTCCGCGGCGGCGGCCCGGGATCCGGGGGCCGAATGGGACTTCGAGGACATCGCCGCGCACTACGCCCGGCGCTGGATCGCTCCGGGGATCGAGGCTGACCGCGGTGCCACGGGATTGGTGGCCGATCATCCCGGGGACGTGGACTGGGAGGGGCTCGTCCGCGAGGAGCAGCTGCGGCTGGAGCGCGCGGCATCGGCCCGGGCCGTGGAGCGCACCCTGGCCGATCTGCGCCGCCCGGGGTCGCGCTGCGACGGCGTGATCATCCTCGCGGCCCGGGACCTGGTGCCGGGGGCCGGCTGGGGGCTGCTCGACTCCGAGGGCCTGCCCAAGGCCACCTGGTACGCCATGCGCCGTGCCTGCGCCCCGGTCGCGGTGCTGCTCACCGACGAGGGGCTGGCCGGACTGCACGCGCACGTGGTGTGCGACCGCCCGCTGCGGCTGCGGGGAAGGCTGCGGCTGCGGGTCTGGACGCGGCAGGGCGTGCTCAGCCACGAGACGCACTGCGACGTGTCGATCGACGGCCCCGGGTCCGTCACATTCGTCGTGGAGGACGAGCTCGGCGGCTTCCTGGATCTCGATCGGAACTGGGGATTCGGCGACCGGCAGTGGGAGGCGCTGGCGGTGGATCTGCAGGTCGGACCGGATTCCGATCCGGTCGGGCCGGACAGCGCACTCAAGGCTGTCCGCCTCTTGGGGGGCGAGAGCCGCGACGCTCTGGCCGACCTGCGGACGGAGCCGACGCTCGGGAGACAGGACGATGAGTCGTCATACGAGCGCCGTGCCGGCGAGCCCGGCTATCGTGCCCGGAGCGGGCAGCTGAGGCTGAGCTCGGCGGCCGCATCGTCGTCCGTGCGCGTGCCCTGCGGGGCAGGCCGCATCCCGCTGGACGAGGGCTTCGACCTGGAGCCAGACGGGATCCGGGACGTCGCGCTGGTCGAGGCGAGCGCCTGGCCGCCCGTCGTCGTGTCTGGTCGCACGACGACCGGCGGCTGAAGCGGCAGGGGAGCCGCTGTCCCCTCTTCCGGGGCCGGAATGGGGGAGCGGGTCGGGTGGGGCGAGGGATCGCCGTGGCCGGGCCCGGTCGAATCGTTTGGGGGAGAGATGCTCGAAGGACAGCCCACATGGGCGGGAACCGGCCGAGAGGCCGTGCTGGCGTGGATCCACGCGCCCGAGGACGGGACGAGCCGCGGCATCGTGGTGCTCGGCCAGCCTGTCGGACGCGAGCAGGTGCTGTCCCTGCTGGCGGTACGGCGGCTGGCCGTGCTGTTGGCGCGGCGCGGCTACACGGCCGTCCGCTTCTTCTGGCGCGGCACCTCGGATTCGCAGCCGCTCTACGGGGACCCCGATCTCGTCGGACGCTGGCAGGACGACGTCCGCACCGTGATCTCCCACGTCCGCGAGTCCCGCGGCCTGCCGCAGGTCCCGGTGCACGCGATCGGCTACCGGATCGGGGCGGCACTGCTGGCCAGCATGTCCGGGGAGCTCGGCACCGTGGTGGCCTGGGAGCCCGTGGGCGGCAGCGCCTTCGTGCGGCAGTGGACCCGCATGCGCGCGGCGCTGGCCTCCTCCACGCCGCAGCGCGACGGCGAGGCTGATCTTCTGAGCCTGACCCTGACCCGTGCCCAGGCCGAGAGCCTCAGCGGGCTGCCCGCCCCGAGCCCCGAGAACGCAGCGATCGTGAAGGAGAAGGACCGCCGACGGGCGAAGGCCATGTACGCCGTCGAGCCGTTCGACACCCATCTGCACGACGACGTCCTCGACCTGGTCATGGATGCCCTGCCGGAGCACCAGCCCGTCCAGGGCGGGCTCGTCTCGGCCCCGGTGCGCGAGATCAGCTGGGACGACGAGCACGGCGTCCGACTCCACGAGCGCCTGGTCGATGTCGGCCCTGAGCCGCGGGTGGGCATCGTGACCTGGGCCGAGGGCTCCCTGCAGTCCCGGGACGAGGCCGCAGGCGAGGACCCGAGGGCCGATGCGCTGTGCTGGCGGGGGCCGGGCCTGATCGTCTCCGGGGGAGGCCCGGACGGACGAGCAGGCGGCGGGGAGTGGCCCTATGCCGCCCGCGAGCTGGCTGCCGGCGGCTTCGTGGTGCTGCGCTGCGACCGTCCGACCGTGGCGGACTCCACTCCGGTGGATGAGCTGCAGGCCAGCAACTCCTACACGCTGCGCTCGGCGGTGGGGCTGCAGGACATGGTCCAGTGGCTTCGCGACCACGGCTGCGCTGAGGTCCACGCGGGGCTGCACTGCGCCTCGGCCTGGGCGGCCTGCCTGGGCGAGCTGCACGGCCGTCCCGTGCTCTCCGACTCGACCACGCTGATCGGGCATGCCGAGTGGAAGATGGACCTCTCCTGGTGGGAGGGCCTGCGCCTGGTCTACGACGCCGACCTCCCCGCGGTGGAGCGCGCGAAGGCCCGCAGCGCCTACCTGGGCATCGCCGACGACTCCGCGCTGCCCGACGTCGCCGACACGGCGGCCGGCGACGTCCCGTCGGAGGGGCCGGCCGATGGCGCAGCGGCGAAGGCCTCCCCGGTCTCGGCACTGGTCAGGATCGCGGCTCGACGCCTGCGCGAGCGAGACCTCCGGGGGCTGAAGTCCGAGATCCGTCCGGAGATCGTGCGATGGATGCGGTGGGAGATGCCCTACCCGCTGTGGCTGCGCCTGAACCGCTCCCGCCGCGTGATCGGCCCGGAGTCCGTGCTGGAGCCCATGGCGGCCCGTCAGCCAGTGCACGTCGTCAACGGCCGTGACGACATCGAGCGCTGGGAGCAGACCCGCGCCGACCGCGCGGTGCGCGAGCTCGCCCAGCGCGGGCTGCCCCTCAGTGAGCGGCGTCTGGAGCACATGGACCACTCGCTGCTCACCAGCGAGTCCCATCGGCTGCTGGTCGCCTCCCTTCGCAGCGCCCTTCCGGCGCCGGATGCCGGAGCACCCGCGGGAGGGGCGCGGGTCTCGTGAGCCCGGCGCAGGGATCTGCCAGGCCGGACAGCCCGGCCGGTGCCGAGCGCCGTGGTGCGAGCACGAGGATCGAGCAGACGTGGATCCCCGTCGGCGACGACCGGATGGTGCACGGCGAGGAGGCGCGAGGCCGCGTGGTGGAGGCTCCGGCGGCGGCGGGCGTCCTGGAGAGCCCCGTGAACGGCAGGGCGCGCGCGGCCGTGCTGGTCGTGGGACCGCTGGGACGCGAGCGCGTCGTGTCCACGGCCGCGATCGCCGTGCTGAGCCGGGAGCTGGCGGGAGAGGGCTGCCTGGTGCTGCGGCTGGGCCTGCGCGGCTCGGGCGACTCCCACGACCTGCCCGGAGACGACGTCCGCTCGGCCTGGCGCGCTGATGTGCGCGCATCCGTGAACGAGCTGCGGCGGCGGGCGCCGGGGCTTGCCGTGCACGCCGTGGGCCTGCGCCTGGGGGCGGCCGTGCTGCTGGACGCCTGCACTGCGGCTGACGAGCCGGCACAAGAGGGCGCCGCAGCCGGTGACGGCCCCGACGCCCGGCCGCTTCCGGAGCTGGAGCGAGTCGTGCTGTGGGAGCCGCAGGGCGGTCGGGCGCAGCTGCGTCGCGACCAGGCTCTGCGTCGGGTCAGCGTGCCCAGGCCGACGGCGGACGAGGGCGCCGAGGTGAGCGGAATGCTGTGGAGCCGCGAGCAGGCCGAGTGCCTGCGGACCCTGCCTGACCCTCGGCGCGGCCCGCTGCCCTCGGATCGGTGGAGCATCCGCGAGGAGGAGGATCGGGAGGCCGCCGAGATGCTGTGGGGCGTGGGCTCGGAGTTCGCGCGAGTCCCGCGGACGGCCGTCCACGAGATCGTCGAGCTCCTGACGGCTGCGGATCCGCTGGAGCCTCCGCTGAGCACTGAGGCGCAGCGGGCCGTGGACATGGAGCCCAGGGCGAGCGCCGCGCTGACAGTGCCGGACTCGTCCGGAGCGTCGCAACGGGTGATCGAGACCTTCGTGCGCGTGGCCGACGGCCGACCGGCAGTGCTCAGCGCTGCGGAGGATCGGCCGACGGGAGGCGGGCGGCGCCGTCAGCCCGAGACGGCCGTGCAGCTGATCGCGGCGGCCTCCGAGCCCTCGGACGGCCCCACGGGCCTGTGGACCAGTGCGGCGCGGGACCTGGCGGGAGAGGGCATGACCGTGCTGCGGGCCGAGCGCCCGGGCTGCGGGATCCTCTCCGACGCGAGCCTGGACACCATCCCCTCGCCCTATGACCCTGCGACGCTGCGCGCCGTCGGATCGGATGCCGCCTGGCTGACGCGGCGCACGGGCCTGCCCGTGACGGCGGTCGGGCTGTGCGTCGGCTCCTGGCTGGCGCTGCGCAGCGCGAAGCGGACCGTGACGCGGCGGGTGATCGCGGTCAACAACGTGGCCTGGCGACCCGGGACCGGCTACTACGACCTGCTCTACGCCGAGCGGGACACCTGGGAGAACGCCCCGCGCGGCTTCACGGAGTCCCTCGCACGGGAGGCAGGGGGAGCGCAGCAGCGGCCGACGTGGTCCGCGGGCGTGCGCGACGTGCTGCGTCGTCGGCTGCGCGGACTGCGCGGCGCCGTCGAGACGCACGCCCCCGCCCCGGCCCGGCACCTGCTGGCCCTGCTCGGGATCAGCGACGCGGTCTCGAGCATGCTCGTCCTGCCCGGTGGAGCGCGTGAGATCGATCTCATCCTGGGCGCCGAGGACCTGGCCGAGTTCCGCGAGGCCCGCGGCGACTGGGGCGTGCGCATCGCGCGACGGCTCGGACGCACTGTTCGGGTGCACGATGTCCCCCCACTGGACCACGCCCTGCTTGCAGCGTCCGGGCGGGCGGAGGTGCGTACGATGCTCCGGGACATGCTCGTATCGGACGGCCGCGATGGGGATCGCGCCGCGCCGACGGCATCGGGGGATGCCGAGACCACGTCCTGACCACGTGCGATCTCCGCCGTGGCGCAGCAGCTGCACGTCGCGCAGGGGTCCCTTCTCCCCTCGCTCATGAGGACCTCGAGGTCCGCACCCGTCCAGGAGGACCGTCCGCATGGCCAAGCACCGCCTCGAAGGCCCCGCCTCCGGGCCCCTGCGCCGTCATCGGCGCCGGGAGCGCACCGCGTCCGCGCCGCTGCCCGCCGAGACGGCCGCGGACGAGGTCCGCGGAGGCCAGGAGCCCGAGGCCGACACCTCGGCCGACACAGGATCGGAGCGTCTCGGGCAGAACATCCTGTGGAACTACCTCTCCGGCTTCACCTCGATCTTCGGGCTGCTGCTGCTCTACCCGCTGGCCGTGTCCATCGTCGGTGCGCCGTCCTACGGCCTGTGGGTCCTGGCGATCGGCGCGATCCAGATGCTGACCATGACCGACTTCGGGCTGGGCTCCGGGATCGTGCGCACCCTGACCGGGATCGCCGAGGGCCCGGGCGCCTCGTACGAGCGACGGCGCTTCGTGACGGCGGCGATCCTGGTCTTCGTGCTGCTCGGCGCGGGGCTGACCATCGTGTACCTGCTGGCCTTCCCGCTGTACCTGGCAGCCGTCGATGTCCCGGACCAGGACCAGCACGCGGTGATGCCCATGACCGTGCTGGCCGGCTGCACGCTGTTCGTCTCCATGGTCGGCCGCGGCCTGAACTCGGTGCTGTGGGGCCTCAACCGCCCGGACATCGAGCGCAAGGCCGCCGTCGTGTCGATCATCCTGCGGGCCCTGGGCTACGGGGCCGTCCTGCTCACGGGCAGCGGGCTGATCGGGATCGTGATGGTCGAGTGCTTCTCGCTCATGCTGCCGCCCTTCGTGTGCCTGTGGGCGGTGTGGCGGCGCTTCCGGGCTCCGGTGCTCGATCGTCGCCTGTGGGTCGATCACGGGGCCCCGCTGCTGCGGCTGTCCTCCGTCATGTCCATCGGCTCGCTGGCCCTGCTGGGCGTCTACCAGCTGCCGCTGTTCCTGGTCGGGCCGACTCTGGGCCTGGCGGCGGCCACGGCGTTCGGCGCCCTCATGCGCGTCTACCAGAGCTGCCGCCTGATCGTCAGCTGGATCACGATGCCCTACGGCTATCCGCTGCGCGTGGCCGAGGGGGAGCAGGCCTCGCGCGTGCTCAAGAGCTGCCAGACGCTCACCCTGGGCATCGGCATGCTCATGGGTGCGGCGCTGCTGAGCATCCCCACGGAGCTGATGACGGCGTGGATGGGCGAGGACTTCGCCTTCGCCGCCATGGGCCTGGCCACGCTGACGATTGGCCTGATCGCCGAGGCGATCAACCAGCCGGCGAGCATGGTGATGACCCTTCGCGGCTCGGCGCTTCGGGCCTCGCTGATCAACCTGGCGATCCTGGTGCTGACGCTGCCCGCCGTGTGGCTGGCGACCAGCACCGGGGACATCGAGTGGGTCATCCTCGGCACCGTGGCCCCGTCGCTGCTGCTCAGCGCGGCGCAGGTGATGGGCGCGAACCGGGACCTGCCCTACCGGATCCAGGGCCAGGACCTCAAGCGCTGGGCCGTCATGCTCGCGGGAGCGCTCGCCTACGTCGCGTTCGCCGTGCTGGTCGCGCGGCTGCTGCCGAGCTGGCCCACGATCCTCGTGGTCGGGGCCGGTCTGGCGCTGATGGCCGTGCGCATGATGCGCACCGTGCGCGCCGACGGGCAGATCGTGGCCGAGGCCGCCGAGCAGGCGGCCCGGGACGAGGATCCGTCCCGGGCCGAGGGCGCCTCACTCGATGAGGGCTCGGATCAGGCGACCCCGATCAGATCTCGGTAGATGCTCCGGTAGCGGGCGACGGTGCGCTCGATCCCGAAGCGCTCGCCGCACAGCTGCCACGCCTCGCGGCGCAGCTGCTCGCGCTGCTGCGGGGAGCGCTCGAGCAGCCACAGGAGGCGCTCGGCCAGCGCGCGGGGATCGCGCGGCGGGCAGAGCAGGTGCTCGTCGACGGCCAGCAGCCCGGCATCGCCGGCGTCCGTGGTCACGACCGGAAGCCCCTCGCTCAGCGCTTCGATCCCCGCCATCGGCAGGGCCTCGGTCGAGCTCGAGAAGACCAGGGCGTCGGCCGCCCGCAGCTCGGAGCGCACGTCCGAGATCGTGCCGCACAGCTCGACGCTGCCTTCCAGCCCGAGCTCCCGGCGCCAGGAGGTGAGCTCGTCGTTGTCCTCGTCCACCCCGTTGCCGGCGCAGCGCAGCGTGGCGCCGGGGAGCCTCTCGTGGACCATCGCCATGGCCTCGAGCAGGGTGCGATGGTCCTTCGCCGGGGCGAAGCGCCCCAGATGCAGCAGCCGCTGGCCCCCGGGATCGGGGGAGGGGGCGGGCGCCGTCGCGGTCCCGTTGACGATCACCGGCATCTTCTCGGCCGGGAACGTGTAGCCGAACTCGGTGGCGACCCTGCGCGCCGACGGCGCGCAGGCCACGACCGCATCCATGCGGAAGGACGTCTTGGCGGCGGCCTGCCACGCGAAGCGGGCGACGGCGGAGGACGACCCGTCCTGGCTCGAATGCTGCGTGGACACGCGCGGGCGGCCGTGCGGGGTCAGCGCGCTGAGCAGGTCGGACTGCTGCAGGTGCGAGTGCACCACGTCGATCTCCAGCCTGCGGACCATGCGCAGCAGATGCGCTGCGGCCCGCGCCGGGACGAGGTCCTTCCGGGACATGCCCACGTGCTCGACCGAGCTGGCCGCCTCCTCCAGCCGGTCGCTGAGCCCGCCGCGGCCGAGCAGCACCAGGATGTGCGCCTCGTCGCTCGGGTCCCGGTGGCGTGCCAGAGCCTCGACGAGGGTCTGGGCGCCGCCGGTCTCGGCGTCGTTGATGACATGCAGAATGCGCATTCTCGTCCTGTCCTCGTGAGGTGAAGGGATGATGCCGGGGCGGAGGTGCAGCAGGCCGAGCGGCCCCCGCAGCCGACTCAGCGGGTCAGAGGGTCAGCGGTCCCACGGAGCGGCACCGGCGCCGTCGTCGCTGCGCGCAGCGGCAGCGCTCGAGCCGCCGCCGCGGGGATGCGCCGCGACGGCACCGGCCGGTGCGTCGAGCAGGTCCTGACGACGATCGAAGTCGTCCTCGATCTCGGCCGTGGAGCGGATGCGGCGTCCGTCCGGGACGGGCTCCTCCGGCCAGCGCCGGGTCAGCTCGAGGCCCAGGGCCGCGCCCGCCCCTCCCCACAGCCAGAAGGCGTTGTCGTAGCTGATGGTGGCCCCGGCGACCACGACCCACGTGAGGACGTGCAGCACGCCGATCAGCGGCGGCACGCGCCCGCCGGAGCGCAGGATGAGCAGGCCCATGCAGGCCACCGTGAGCCCGCCGACCAGCATCCCGTTCTCGGCGATGATGCGACCGAGCACGGAGTACACGTCCGGGATCGGGTTGTAGTGCTGGAAGGTCTCCAGGGGCATGCGCCCGGAGACGAACTCCTGGTTCACATTTCCGCGGCCCAGTCCGCCCCAGAAGGCGATCGGGTCCTCCATCAGCCGCTTCACCACGGCCTGCACCGAGCTGCCTCGGTCCGCCCAGGACCAGTTGAAGCTCTCGGAGCGCTCCTGGAGCACGCTGGAGGCCACCACGGCGGCGCCGAGCGCGGCGGCCGGGACGCCCAGCAGGAACAGCCAGGCCTGGCGGATGGCCACCGGCAGGATGATGGCCATGGCCACGGCCGCCACGACGACGACCGCCGAGCCGGAGCCGGAGATGGCCGCCGCCCACACGGCCAGTCCGACCGCGGACCACTCGAGCCAGGACGGGGTCATCCCGTAGTGGCGCAGCAGCACGATGAGCACCATGGCCATCAGCGTCACGGACCCGACCATGAACGACGTCTCCGGGAAGAACCCGAAGGGGCGCCTGACGTACAGCAGGAAGGTGTCGGCGAAGTCCGACATGTTGGCGTAGCCCGGCAGGGTGTAGAGCCACATGAAGGGGATGGTGTCGAGCCGGTCGATGAACACGAGCTTCTGCACCACGGCGTAGCCGGCGGAGCCGATCAGGGTCCAGGACAGCCAGGCGATCGCACGGCGGCGCAGGAAGAGGACGGCGGCCGCGGCTCCCGGAAGGGCCAGGGTCGCAGCGACCCACGTGATGGTGGGGATCAGCTGCAGCGGATCCGAGGTGAGGAACAGGCGGATGAAGGCCGAGAAGAACGGCACCGCCGCCAGCACCACGGCGATCGCGAACAGCGGCAGGTAGCGGATGGCGCGCAGCACCAGGATGCCCGCGAGCACCGATGACACGGGGATGTTCGTGTCGCCGCCCACCGCGAACCCCGCGTACGGGAAGGCCGAGAGCACGATGAGCAACCCGGACAGGGCACGGTCCAGGCGCGTCCCGGTCTCGGGGAGACGGCCATTGGGCAGGGCGGTGTGCCGAGCCGGGCGCAGCGTGCTGATCTCCGTCATGCTGCCTGCTCCTTCCTGGTCCTGGGGATGCTCATGCGAGGACCCCGATCGGATGCGTCCTGCTCAGCCGCGGGGGACTGCCCCGAGCACGGCCTCGACCGTGGGCTCCCAGTCCGCGCGGGACGAGGGGTCGGCACCGGTGCGCGGCCCGGCGGCGACGGCGTCGTCGAAGCCCTGCCGCAGCGCTGCGGCGAACGCATCGCGGTCGTGGATGTCCGCGAAGCGGGCGGGGGCGTGCGCGCCGTTCTGCTCGCGCAGCGAGGTGAGGTCGGAGGCCACGACGGGCAGTCCGGCCGCGATGGCCTTGGCGAGGATCCCGGACTGGGCGTCGAAGTGCGTGTAGGGCAGCACGACGACGGCCGCGCCCTCCAGCGCCCTCTGGAACTCGCCGCGCTCCAGGAAGCGGTCCTCGAGCCGGACGGTGCCCGCGCGCTCGGCGCGCTCACGCAGGGTCGCGGCGAGCTCGGGGCTCTCGGTGCGACCGGCCACGAGCAGCGGCACGCCCGCCTGCCCGGCGGCGTCGATCGCGAGCTCGACGCCCTTGTTGGCACGAAGCTCGCCCAGCACCAGCGCGTAGGGCTGCTCGGGCAGCTCGAGGCGGGCGGAGGCGGCAGGACCGTCGTCGTGCAGGGGCACGGGCACCGACTCGGCGGTGGCCGCCTCGTCGATCCGGGTGCTGGTGGGCAGGGGCACGGCGATGAGGTCGCCGCGGGTCTCGCCCAGGTTCTGCTGCGCGGTGCTGCGCTGGTCCCGGCCGTGCACGATCACGCGGTCGCAGCCTGTGGCCGCACCCAGCTCGAGGCGGCGCAGCAGCCGCAGGCGCAGCGAGGCGCCGGCGTCGTCGTGATGCGGGCGGACGTTGTGCAGGAACAGCACCGAGGTCTGGTCCCTGCCGGGGGTGAGCACGGACGGGAACGGGTACTTCGAGGAGTCCAGCGCCACGACCGCTCCGGGGCCGGCCTGTGCGGCCAGGCGGCGGATCTGCAGGTGCTCGCGCACCAGATCCAGGACCTGGATCCCGCGGCGCAGGATCCCTGAGCCGGTGCGCCGCGGGGGGATCGACTCCACGATCCGCAGCCCCTCGACCCGGGGCCGGCCCAGGTAGGCGTCGGCGCCCTTGCGGGAGAGCAGGACCACGCGCTGCGTGCGGGGATCCGCGGCCAGGGCCATGGCGGTGTCCGCGGCGTGCTCGATCTGCCCCCCGTACTCGGTGGGGCACACGACGAGCACGCGGGCGCCCCGGGAGGTGGTGGGGCGGCGGCTCACGGTGCGCGCCTGCCGGCCTGGGAGCCGGCGCGGGCCAGGACGATCAGCAGCCCGACCACCAGGCCGACCACGACGCCCACGAGGCTGTTCATCGACGGCGAGGGCGAGGCGGGGGCCCGCGGCACCTCCGCCTCGTCCATGATCGACAGCTGCACCGGGGACTCATCCGGGGCCGACGAGCCCTCGAGGTCCGCGGCCCGCTCGACGAGGCTCTCCGAGACGCCCTGGGCGATCTCGGCCGCGCGCTGCGGGTCCGGGTCCTCGGCGGTGACGCTGAGCGTGGCCGTGTTCGGCGCGTTGGTCACGGTCACGGCGTCCTCGACATCGTCGCCGACCTCGTCCGAGACCGGGCGGAGGACCTCGGAGGAGGTGCCGATCGCGGCGTAGGAGGCGGCGCGGGACTGGGCGAACTGCTCGCCCATCTGCAGGTCCTGGACCGTGGCGGACTCTGAGACGTTCACGAAGATCGTGGTCTGCGCCTCGTACGACTTGGGCATGAGCAGGGCCGAGCCGTAGCCCAGTCCGAGTCCCACGAGTGCGCACAGCACCACGATCGGCCACCAGCGCCGCAGCGCCTTCAGATAGCGTGCCAGGGTCACGACGGTTCTCCCCTCGAAGCTGCGCCGGGGTCCCCACCCCGGGCGATGCATGGATCCTGCGCCCCGCGACGGCCCCGCCGTCTGGCCGCCGCCAGCCGGATCCGAGACCACGGTCGGCTGCCAGGCGGAAGGGACCCCAGAAGCGTCCCCGGCGCATCGGGCTCAGACGATACCGCCTGGTCTGCAGGCCCGAGCCTCATCGGACGGGCTCGCAGCCTCGGGCCCGGCACAGTTGTGCGGACACATGGGGCGCCGACCTCGGCTCCGGCCACTCGTTCGCCCCGATGACGCCCCACGCATGTGGGGACATCGCTTCGGGAACTCATGAAGTGAAACATGCCGGAGTTCCGATTCCGGGCCGGCGGTGCCAGGCTCGTGGCGGGTCGCGCGAGCGCCGTGGGGAAGGCGCCGCGACCCGAGCGCGGCCATGGGCGGCCGCAGGCGCTGCCGCACGATCCGGCAGGCGGCGCCCGAGCAGCATCGATGACGGGAGACCCCTGTGACCACGAACGACCACCGAGGCAGACACCTCGCCGCCGTGCCCGAAGAGGGCGGCGTCCCGCTCGTGACGGTGATCATGGGCGCCTACAACGCTCAGCGCTTCATCGGCGAGGCGCTGACCTCGCTGATGCGCCAGACCTGGCAGAACCTCGAGATCATCGTGATCGACGACGGCTCCCAGGACGCCACCGCCGAGCTCGCCCGGGTGTACGAGCGCATGGCGCTGCCCGGCCGGCGCGTCATCGTGCAGAGCCAGGAGAACACCGGCGTGGCCGGCGCCCGCAACCGCGCGCTGCGCATGGCCAGCGGCGAGTTCGTCACGTTCCTGGACGCCGACGACGCCTTCATGCCTGCGGCGATCTCCCGGATGGTGGCCGAGCGCGAGCGGCTGGGAGGCGGCCGGGTGCTGGTCTCGCTGCAGGGCGTCGAGATCACGCGCGGACCGCTCGACACGACGCGGCCCCTGCACCGGGAGCCCCTGCCCGAGCCCAAGCGCCAGCGCGAGGTGATGCTGCAGTACAACATCGGCAGCCTGGCCAGCCTGTTCCCACGGGAGTTCTTCGACGAGGTAGGGCTCTTCGACGAGACCCAGAGCTATGTCGAGGACTGGGAGCTGTGGCTGCGGGCAGTCTTCTCCGGCTGGCGGTTCCACCGCCTCGAGGAGGTCCTGCTGCTGCTGTGGTGGTCGCCGGGATCCATGAGCTCCGACGTCGAGGACATGGGCCGCGGGGAGGACCGGGCCCTGCAGCTGCTGCTCGAGGGGTTCCGGGAGGAGATGACGCCGGGGGAGATCGCGTTCGTGGAGCACCGACTGTCCGTCGGGTCCCCGCAGCGGATCATCCGGCAGTCCAATGAGGCCCTGCGTGCCGGACGGATCGAGGAGGCCAAGCAGAAGCTGCTGCTGGCCGCCGAGCTGATGCCGGCGCAGAAGCGGGTGGGGGTCAAGGCGCGCATCGCGAGGGTGCCCGGCGGCATGCGACTGCTCAAGCGGCGCCAGGAGACCACGGACGAGATGGTCGACTACGACCCGGCGATGGGGCGCTGAGCCTCCCCGCGAGCCGCGGCGCCTCCCGTCCTGTCGGGAGGCGCCGGGCACGGTCGCTTCAGCGGCCCACGCGCAGCCGGTCCCTGAGCACGGAGCGGGCGATGACGCCCAGGAAGCGCGGACCGCGCCCCAGGTAGCGCCCGGCCATGCGCCGCGGCTCCTGCACCAGTCGCCAGGTCCACTCGCCGCCGATCATCTGCAGCGCGCGCGGGGCGCGCCTGCGCGCTCCGGCCGCGAAGTCCACGGCCGCCCCGGCGCCCACGTAGACGGCCGCGGGCAGCTCTCGGCGCCAGTGCTCGAACCACGCCTCCTGCTTGGGCGAGCCCAGGCAGAGGTAGACCAGCGACGGATCCAGCCTCTTCAGCCGGTCGATGACCTCCTGGGAGAGGGGGTCATCGACCCTTGGCATGTATGGGAACGGGACGTGGTGCAGGTCGGCCCCCGGATGCGCCGACTTCAGCCGGGCCACGGCCTCGGCCGCGACGTCGTCGGCGCCCCCGGTGACCACGATGCGCCAGCCGCGCTCGGCGGCCACGGCGGCGGTGTGCGGCAGCAGGTCCGCTCCGGTGTGGCGCTCGGCCTGCGCCAGGCCCAGCACCCGCGCCAGGCCCACGAGGGGCATGCCGTCGACCAGGCGCAGCGAGGCCCCGCGATAGGCGGCCAGCAGCGCCGAGGATGTGCGCAGCGACAGGACGTGATCGACGTTGGCCGTCACCACCAGCTCGGGGCGGCCTGTGTGCGCCAGGCGGTCCAGCTCGTCGTCGACCTGGGCGTCCGAGCCGATCATGAACTCCATGCCATCCAGCAGGAGGCGGCCGTCCAGCGCCTCGAAGCGAGGCGAGAAGGCCCTGTCCCGGGCCTCCGCTGCCTGCATGAGCCGCCCGACGGCGGCCGGAGCCGACAGATGCGCGACCGCGCTGCGCAGCTCGTCGCGGTCCAGTCCGACGCTGCGTCGGATCCGCTCGGCGAACTCGCGCGGATCGCGCGGGGAGGTGAACCCGGTGCGCCCGTCCTGCACCAGCCCGGCGGGATCTGCTCCCTCGGTGGACACGACCGGCATGCCTGCGGCCAGCGATTCGACGATCACCGTGGGGAAGCCCTCGTACCCGGTGAAGGTGGTCATCAGGAAGACCCCCGAGGAGGCCTGGACGCGGGCGATCTCCTGCGGAGCAACGGGTCCGTGGATCGTGATCCGCTGCCCGATCTCCCGGGGCAGCGCCTCGATCTGCCGGGTGAGGGCATCGAGCTCGGTGCCCGGCCCGTAGAAGTGGAGGGACCACGGGGTCCCGGGATCCTCGCGCAGCAGCTCGACGAAGGCCTCGACGGCGAAGTCCGGGGACTTGAGCTTCTCGACGCGTCCGATCCACACGATCCGGTGCGAATCGCGGACGGGGGCTTCCGCGGCGGCGCGCTCGAGCAGCTCGGGCTCCCACCACGTGGTAGCGGCACGGGCGATCGGATTGACCCGCTGGACCGCCTCCAGGCGGGCGGGGCTGAAGACGCGGACGTCGGCGGCGCGGCGGATCACGGCGTTCTCCAGCCGCGGGTGGATCTGTCCGGCGAAGCGCCAGAAGGAGTCGGAGGACCTGCCGGTCGATCCGGCCACCTGGGTGTGGATCACATAGGCCAGTGGGACCCGAAGCAGCGCGGAGAGGGTCAGAGCCGTGTCCATGCGGTGGCACTGCAGGCGGCGAGCCGGGGGCAGCGAGCCCCGATGCCGCACCACGCCTGCCACGAGCCTGGCCGTGTGGGGGATGCGCCGCGACTGATCGGCCGGATCCAGGCTCACGACCGGCATGAAGCGGAAGGTGCGCCCCCCGTACGAATGCGTCTCCCACCGGCCGACGCGCTGCGGATCGCCGCCCGGAGTGGTGTCCACGCCCACGACCGCCACGGAGACGGAGGGATCGAGATGACGCAGGATCCCGCGGATCACGGTGTCGATGCCGCCGGGGGAGGCGCGCGCGGCGTCGAACTGGTGGATGATCAACCAGTCGACCGCGGACCCTCGCCTGCTGGGCGCCCTGGGCGCGAAGTCCTCCTCGGTCCTGGGGTCCCGGCCGTCCTGTGCGGCGGGTGCGTCCAGGACGAGTGCGGCGTCATTGCCGACGTCGTGGCCGTGTGCAGAGGTCATGTGCGCCTCGAGCCCTTCTGATGAGGGGCTGCGCCGAACCGCGGCCCGGATGCAGAGCGCATCCCGGCTGCGGACTCCGTCCCGCTGTCGGCATCCCCACGCCGGCAGCTGAGCAGCCCGTTCTTATCCCCCGTGCAGGAGCCTCCGGTTCTGGTGCCCACGGCTCGCTCCTGCGGTCAATGTACCAACAGCTCGACCGGCTCGCGGGCCGCCTGACAAGGGGTGAAGCCGCCGCGCGCCCGCCATGGCGCCGATCGGCGGCGGCAGCGCTCGAACGCAGCCTCGTGAACGGGTCGGCATATGACGTCCGCGCCTCGGCTTGCCTCGCACCGGCCCCCTACGCTGGGAGTGAGACCGGCCGGGCCCGGGGAGCGCGTGGGGACGCGCTCAGCGCCGAAAGGATCCCCGGCTCGGGTGCTGCGCGGCGACGGCCGGAGGAGCGCGCCGGCTGAGCGCAGCCACGGGGACAGCAGTCACGGCGACAGGGGGAGCGGCGATGACCGAGATATCGCGATCGACGGACGGCGGCGCAGCGCCCTGGGCCGTCGCGCACGGCAGACAGCGGGACGGGTCCGACAGGCAGCCCGACCGAGGTGCCGCGCCGAACAGGTCCTCGCACTGCGATGCCCCGCGAGATCCGGTGCTGGGGACCGCGCGCTGGCTCCCCGGCGGTGTGTACGGCGAGGCCCTGGCAGTCCACGTGCACCGTCCCAGCGAGGGACCGGTGCGCGCAGCGATCGTCCTGGCTCCGCCCGTGGGCCGCGAGCAGGTCATCTCCTACCGGACCCTGCGGGTCCTGGCGATCCGAGCGGCGGCGAGGGCGGGAGCAGTCGTGCTGAGGCCGTCGTGGAGCGGGGTCGGTGAATCAACGGGTCGGCTGCCCGCAGATCCGGCCGGCGCTTGGCACGAGGACCTGCTGCGGCTGATCGCAGCGGCGCGCGTGGCAGCGCCGGGGGCGGCGGTCTCGGTCATCGGCATGCGCCTGGGCGCCGCGGTGGCGGCCGGGGCGCTGCAGCATCCTGAGGCCGCCGAGGGCACCGTCCTGTGGGAGCCGGTCGACGGCCGGCGCTTCGTGCGCGAGCACCGGGCGCTGCGACGGATGTCCGCGGGCCTTCCGCCGGCGGAGGGGATCGAGCTGCCGGGGCTGAGCCTGAGTGCAGAGCAGGCCGCCTCCCTGGCCGCGCTGCGGCTGCCCTCCGACCAGGCGCTCCACGGCCGAGGCGACGTCAGCATCGTGCGCGCCGCGGCGCAGGACAGGGTCGGGGCCGAGCGCATGTACGCCGTGGGCTCCCGGGATGCTCGGGTCCCTCTCGAGGTGCTGGACCGGGTCATCTCGCTGGCGGTGCCGAGCTCGGAGGAGCGCACGGCGCGGCGACCCTCCGCGGACGCCTCGGCTGGTGAGCGTCATCATGCGCAGACGGCGACGGCCTCCGCTCCGGAGCTGGCCTGGCCCAGGCACTGGGACAACCCGCTCCGGGACGGCCTGCTCGCCGTGCGCAGCGAGTTCGTGACGATCGGACCCCATCGACTGCCCGGCGTGCTGACGCGGCCTGTGCCGGGGCAGGCTCCCGAGGCTCAGGCCTCACGGCCGCCGTCCGGTGCAGCGTGGGGCCGGGATGGAGGGCCGTCGTCGGAGCGGGCAGCGGGGCTGCTGCTGATCGCCGCCGATGCCGAGCCCATGGACGGGCCCACCGGTCTGTGGGCGCGCACCGCCCGGGAGCTGGCCGGGCAGGGGCTGGTCGTGCTGCGCGCCGAGCGCCGCGGGATCGGCGAGGCCGGGGACCCGGCAGCCCTGGGCGAGCCGATGCCGTACACCGAGGAGGCCGTGGAGGACACCATGGAGGCCGTGCGCTGGCTCAGGGCGCGCGTGGACGGACCCGTGGCCGCCGCGGGACTGTGCTCCGGGGCGTGGATGGCGCTGAAGTCCGCTCGGCAGCTCGACCTGGCGATCCTGCTCAACAGCGTCGCCTGGACCCCCGACGGCGACTACTACTGGCGCTTCTACCGCGACGGCGCCGTGCAGCGGCTGCTGGGCGGACGCGAGCGCCTCGGACGGGACCCGCACGCATGGCGCGCTCGTCTCAAGCAGCGGCTGAAGACCGCGCGGCGGGTGGTGCTCAGCACCATGCCGCTGTGGCAGCTGCGGATCGTAGCGCGCACCGGCCAGGTCCAGATGCTGGGGCAGATGCTGCGAGATCCGTCGGGGCTGCCCCCGGTGGACCTGCATCTGGGCGACGGCGACCGCGAGAGCTTCGAGATGGCCGGAGGTCAGCGGGAGGTGCGCGCCCTGCAGCGCCGCGGCGTGCACTTCCGTGCGATGTCCCTGGGCGATGCGGATCACGCGCTGCTGGCCGAGTCGAGCAGGCGGCGCGCCGTAGCCGCGCTGCGAGGCAGCCTGGGCTTGGCGCACCCGAGCGCCGGGACGGCCTCGGTGCAGGACCACACCTCGGCCGGCGGCTGAGGCCTGCGTCCCAGCCCGACGCTGCGGCGTCCGACCCGACGAGTAGCCTGGTGGCCTCAGTCCCGCACGCACCTCGAGCCGCCCCTCGATCCGAGTGCAGGGCCATTCGCCGTGTCGCCCCAGACCGCGCCCTTCTCGATCCAGCCGTGCCCACCAGGAGTCCCGCAGCACATGTCCCTCACCGGCCTCGCCGACATCCTCGCCCAGGAGCCCTCGCTGGCCACGGTCCGCGCCCAGGCGGGCGTGCGCCCTGCGGAGCGCTCCGCCGAGACCGTGATCAGCGTGGCCGATGGCATGCGCCCGGTGCTGATCAGCCAGCTGCTGGCGGGTCTGCGCAGTGCTCCGGCCTCCGACGGTCAGCAGCCGGTGCTGCTCGTGGTCACCGCCACGGGCCGGGAGGCCGAGGAGCTCGAGCAGCAGCTGCCGGCCTGGGCCCCGCAGGCTCAGGTCGCCTCGCTTCCGGCCTGGGAGACGCTGCCGCACGAGCGGCTCTCGCCGCGCTCGGACACCGTGGGCCAGCGCCTGGACGTCATGCGCCGGCTGGCTCACCCGGAGCAGGGGGCGCTGGATGTCATCGTGGCTCCGGTGCGCGCGGTGCTGCAGCCGGTCGTGGAGGGCATGGGGGACCTGCAGCCGGTGGTCCTCGAGCGCGGGGCCGAGCAGTCCTTCGACGACACCGTCCGGGCCCTCGCCGATGCCGCCTACTCCCGCACGGACATGGTCTCCCGCCGCGGCGAGTTCGCCGTGCGCGGAGGGATCCTCGACGTCTTCCCGCCCACCGCCGATCATCCGGTGCGCGTCGAGTTCTTCGGCGATGAGATCGAGGAGCTGCGCTGGTTCGCGGTGGCCGATCAGCGCACCCTGCGCAGCGGCGAGCACCCGCAGCGCATCGTGGCTCCGCCGTGCCGCGAGCTGCTGATCACCCCTGCGGTGCAGTCGCGCGCCGCCCGGCTGAAGGATCGCCTGCCCGGTGCGGAGGCCATCCTGGAGCGCATCGCCGGCGGCATCTACTCGGAGGGCATGGAGTCGCTGGCCCCGTTGCTGGCCGATCGCATGGTGCCCGTGCTCTCGCTGCTGCCTGCCGGGTCGATCGTGGTGGTGCAGGAGCCGGAGAAGGTCCGTGCCCGTGCCGAGGACCTGGTGGCCACGAACGAGGAGTTCCTGGCCGCGGCCTGGGAGTCCGCGGCGGACACCGATCAGGCGCCGCTGGACGTGGCCCAGGCCCAGTCCCTGGAGGACGACGGCCGCACCCTGGCCTCCGGGTCCTTCCACACGCTGGCCCAGTCCCGGGAGACCGCTCTGGAGGCCGGGCTGGGCTGGTGGTCCACGACCGCACTGACCGTGGGCGCGCAGCTCTCGGAGGTCGACGCCGACACCGACGAGGCGCTCGTGCGGCTGATGGACACCGACGCCGACACCCTGACCGTCTCGGGGCGGGCACCGCGGCGCTTCGGCGGCGATGTGGAGGCTCTGCTGGAGCACCTGGGCTCGCTCGTGCGCGAGGGCTGGCGCGTGGTGGCCGTGACCGAGGGGCCGGGTCCGCTGCAGCGCCTGGCGGAGCTGATGGGCAGCGCGGACATCCCCGCCGCTCGCCACGAGTCCCTGGAGGTCGAGCCCACCGCCGGCGTCGTCGAGCTGACCACAGCCGGGGTGTCCACGGGCTTCGTGCTCGACGACCAGCGCGTGGCGCTGCTCAGCGAGGCCGACGTCCTGGGGCGCTCGTCGTCCTACGCGGCCAAGACCAAGACGGCGCTGCCGCAGCGGCCCCGGCGCAACGCGGTGGATCCGCTGGCGCTGCAGCCCGGCGACTACGTGGTCCACGAGCAGCACGGCGTCGGTCAGTTCATCGAGCTGATCGCCCGACCGATCGCCGGTGCGGTGACCAAGCCCGGGCAGCCCAAGCCGCAGCGCGAGTACCTGGTGCTCGAGTACGCCCCGTCCAAGCGCAATGGGCCCAAGGACCGGCTGTTCGTGCCCACGGACCAGCTGGACCAGATCTCGACCTATCAGGGCGGGGAGGCTCCGGTGCTGTCCAAGATGGGCGGCTCGGACTGGAATGCCAAGAAGCGCGCGGCCAAGCGGGCGGTCAAGGACATCGCCGCCGAGCTGATCCGCCTGTACTCGGCGCGCATGGCCACGCGGGGCCACGCCTTCGGCCCGGACACCCCGTGGCAGCGCGAGCTCGAGGAGGCCTTCCCCTACATCGAGACCCCCGATCAGCTCACCACGATCGACGAGGTCAAGGCCGACATGGAGAAGGAGGTCCCCATGGACCGCCTGATCTCCGGTGACGTCGGCTACGGCAAGACCGAGGTCGCGGTGCGTGCGGCCTTCAAGGCCATCCAGGACGGCAAGCAGGTCGCGGTGCTCGTGCCGACCACGCTGCTGGGCCAGCAGCACGTCGAGACGTTCTCCCAGCGCTACTCGGGCTTCCCCGTGCGCGTGGCGGGACTGTCCCGCTTCCAGACCCCCAAGGAGTCCAAGGAGGTCCTGGCTGGGCTGCGCGACGGCTCCGTGGACCTGGTGGTGGGCACCCACCGCCTGTTGAGCAAGGAGGTCCAGTTCAAGGACCTCGGGCTGATCATCGTGGACGAGGAGCAGCGCTTCGGTGTGGAGCACAAGGAGAAGCTCAAGGCCATGCGCACGGACGTCGATGTGCTGTCCATGTCCGCGACCCCCATCCCGCGCACGCTCGAGATGTCGCTGACCGGCATCCGCGAGACCTCCACGCTGGCTACGCCGCCGGAGGAGCGCCACCCCGTGCTGACGTACGTGGGCGCCTACACGGACCGGCAGGTCACCGCCGCGATCCGCCGCGAGCTCATGCGCGAGGGCCAGGTCTTCTTCGTGCACAACCGGGTCTCGTCGATCACCCGCCGTGCCTCGGAGATCGCCCAGCTGGTCCCGGAGGCCCGCGTGGCGGTGGCGCACGGGCAGATGTCAGAGACCGAGCTCGAGCAGATCATCCTGGACTTCTACGAGAAGCGCTTCGACGTCCTGGTCTCGACCACGATCGTGGAGACCGGCCTGGACATCGCCAACGCCAACACCCTGATCGTCGACGGCGCGGACAAGTACGGGCTCTCGCAGCTGCACCAGCTGCGCGGGCGCGTGGGCCGCGGCCGCGAGCGGGCCTACGCCTACTTCCTCTACGACGTCGAGAAGCCGCTGACCGAGACCGCCCTGGAGCGGCTCAAGGCCGTGGCCGCGCACAACGAGCTCGGCGCCGGCCTGCAGCTGGCGCAGAAGGACCTCGAGATCCGCGGTGCCGGCAACCTGCTGGGCGGCGAGCAGTCCGGTCACATCCAGGGCGTGGGCTTCGACATGTACCTGCGCTTGGTCGGCGAGGCCGTCTCCGAGTTCCGCGGTGACGAGGACACCGCGCCCACGGAGATGAAGATCGAGCTGCCGGTCAACGCGCACCTGCCGCACGACTACGTCCCGGGGGAGCGCCTGCGCCTGGATGCCTACCGCACCCTGGCCCAGGCCTCCGACGTGGACGGCATCCGCGAGGTCGAGGCCGAGCTGGAGGACCGCTTCGGCGAGCTTCCGGAGCCGGCGCGGCTGCTGCTCGAGGTCGCCCGCCTGCGTGTGATGGCCCGCTCGGTGGGCCTGTCGGACATCGCTGTGCAGGGGCCGAGCATCCGCTTCGCCCCGGCCGATCTGCCCGAGTCCAAGCAGATGCGCCTGCAGCGCATGCACCCTGGATCCAAGATCGTGCCGGTTCCGGGGGCCGACGCCTCCGGTGCCCGTCAGGTCCTGATCCCCAAGCCCAAGACGGCGCGCGTCGGAGGCAAGGACCTCACCGATGCCGCCGTGATCGACTGGGCTCGCCAGGTGCTCGTGTCGATCTTCGAGGCGCAGGAGCCGCAGGCATCGTCGAGCACAGCGCAGGCGCAGAGCGGTTCGCAGTGATCCCAACGTCGTCCCACGCCAGGGCGCAGATGTCCTCTACTGTGCGGAAGCTCATCTACTTCGGCTATTTAAGGGGACATGTCCGCTTTTCTGCACGGATCGCTACCTGATCGAGGACATCTCACCTATTCTTCTGAAGGTTGAGCGGAGACGGGTTCACCACCCTGCCGCTGTACTGTGCAGAAGGTGCTTGTGACCTTGGGGGCACCAGCACCTCCCGCTGAAGCGGCAGACCCGCAGATGGAGCACCTGACCCTCGGGCAGCTCGCTGCGGCTGACGACCCGCGCGCGTCGCGCAGGCCCTTCGGCCCGTGACGCAGGAGAAGCCCCGCACCCTGGTCGGTGCGGGGCTTCTGTCGTCCCGTCCGCCCTCCCCAGCCGGCACCCCCAGCCATCCCGTTCGAGACTGCGGGAGACAGGAGCACGCCGAGGGGACGCAGCGGACGGCCTTCCGGGCCCGAATTGCGGCGGATGGGTCCCCTCGGCGACGATCCTCGACCGCGTACTCATTCCTGCCCATACCCTGCGTGTCCGCCCGTGAGAGATCGCCTGTGCAGGCCTTCGCGCCGCGAAGGCCTGCACAGGCGACTCCTCCTGGCGGCTCGGGGGCGGCAGCGGGCCCGCAACGCTGCCGAGGCCACATTCCTGGGTACGACGACGGCGCGCCGCCCGATCCCGCGAGGGGAGGGGCGGCGCGCCGTGAAGGGGCCGGAAGATGCTCCGGACGAGGCTCAGTGGCCGGCGGGCTTGCTGATGTTGGTCGCAGCCGAGGCCGGCAGGTCCAGCGCCGTCTCGTGCCCGCCGATGGGGCGCGAGCGGGTCTTGGAGGCCATGATCCCGGTGGGGACCAGCAGGGCCGCTCCGTAGACGCCGATGCCCAGCAGGAAGAGCCAATTATCGTGGTAGGCGAACAGGTAGAAGCTCACCAGGATGGTGGCCATGGCGCCGATCAGCAGGATCAGGCTGACCGCGCCGGTGCCTTCGCCGGAATGACGGCGGACCTTGCGTCCCTGGGCATCGACAGCCATTGAGTCCTCGTTTCCATGGTGCGGCGGGTGCGGCCGCGATCGTGCGGGTTCCTGACGGCCAGTGTACGTCCTTCGTGCAGCGGTCGCTCCGAGCCCCTGCCCGCGAGCTGCCCAGCCGTGGCCCGAGGGCGCGCGGCGGCTCAGCCGAGCAGGGCGGCTCCGGCCGAGGCGCCGATGCGCGAGGCCCCGGCGCGCAGCATCTCGACGGCCGCCTCGTGCGTGCGGATGCCGCCGGAGGCCTTCACGCCGATGCCTCGGCCCACGGCCGCGCGCATCAGCTCGACGTCATGGACCGTGGCGCCGCCGGTGGAGAAGCCGGTGGAGGTCTTCACGTAGTCGGTGCCACCGGCCACGGCTGCCTCGCAGGCGACGGTCTTCTGGGAGTCCTCGAGCAGGCAGGTCTCGATGATGGTCTTCAGCTGCGCCCCGCCTTCGTGGACGGCCTCGGCCACCGTGCGGACGTCGTGCTCCATGGTGGGGCGGTCGCCGGCGCGGGCTGCCGCGATGTCCAGGACCGTGTCGATCTCCTGGGCGCCGTTGCGGATGGCCTCGCGGGCCTCCCAGGCCTTGGCCTCGGGCGTGGAGGCGCCCAGGGGGAATCCGACGACGGTGCACACCAGCACATTCGAGCCCGCCAGGGCCTCGGCGGCACGGGCCACCCACACTCCGTTGACGCACACCGAGGCGAAGCCGTGCTCACGGGCCTCGGCGCACAGCTGGTCGATGGCCTCCGCGGAGGCCTCCGGCTTGAGCAGGGTGTGATCCACGCGCGAGGCGATGTCTGCGGCGGTGATGTCCGACAGCGAGGAGATGGGCTGGCGCTCGGTGGGGTCGTAGGCGGAGGTCATGTGCTGGGCCTTCCTCATGTGTGGGGGATCCCGCCCTGTGCGGACGGGCAGCGGCTCGGATGCCGCGCGGCGACCTGTGGGCGGCTCGGCGGTCTCTGCTGTCGAGGGTATCGGGCAGCCCCGACGCCGGCTCGCTGAACTCGTCAGTGCGCCTCAGCGCTGCGGCCCGGGTCCCAGGACGTCGCAGAGCTGGTTGATCATGGCGCCCATGCGGAACCGCTCGGGCACCAGGGCGGGGATCCCGGCCTCCTCGAGGGGCTGAGCGGTCACCGGCCCCACAGTCGCCGCGACCACCGCGCGGGCCGATGCGTCCTGCCCCGGGTGGAAGGCCGCGGCGAAGTCCTCGGCCAGTCCCAGGGCGGCGGCTGCGGAGACGAGGGCCTGGGCGCCGGCGGCCGAGGTGAAGGTGACTGCATCGATCCGTCGGGCGCAGACCTCGCGCACGAGTTCGGGCACGGCGCCGGTCTCATCGGCGTCGGCCCATCGGTGCGGGGTGACCGTCAGGATCTGCGCCCCGGCCTCGGCCAGGCGCTGACGCTGGTCCCGATCCGCGAACCCGTTCTCCTGCCAGCCCACCACGGCGCCGCTGAGGCCGCGGCCGTAGGCCTCCTGCAGCAGGTCGACGAGACGGGGCAGGGTCTCGTCGGGGGAGATGCCCGCGTCCTGCAGCCCCAGATTGCGCACGGCCGCCCGTCCCTTGGGCCCGCGCACCCACAGATCGGCCTCAGAGAGGACCTCGAGCGCTTCCTGGGACAGCCCGGCCGCCTCCACGACCTCCCACCACCGCTTGAAGCCGTAGCCCGTGGTGATCACGAACAGCCCCGGGCGTGCGGCCAGCAGGCGGCGCGTGTCGGCGATGACCTGCTCTTCCTGCTCCACGGGTACGAGCTTCAGCGACGGAGCGGCCAGGACCTCGGCCCCGCGACGGCGCAGCGCGCCCATCTGGTCCTCGGCCCGGCGGTGGGCGGTCACCGCGATGCGCCGCCCGGCCAGCGGCAGGTCCTTCTGCGCGATGTCGGGCGGTGCCACGGCCCGGTGCGGGGTGAGCTCGCCGAGCACGCGCTCGCGGTCCTCGGCGGCCAGCGCGGCGACCGGCCCGATCACGGTCACCGCGGGCGAGACCGCCGAGGCCAGGTCTACGACGGCGCTGCCCAGCTGGCCCGTGAGCGTGCGCTGATCGGGGGAGAAGCCCTTCTCCACCACGGCGATCGGCAGCTCGGGGGAGACCCCGGCGCGCATCAGCCCGCTCACGAGCTGCGGCAGGGTGGAGACCCCCATCAGCACCACGAGGGTGGCTCCGGTGCCCAGCAGCCGCGCGAAGCCGGCCAGCTCGTCGTCGTCGAAGGGCAGGTGCCCGGAGGCCACGGTGAAGGCCCGGGAGACCTCGCGGAAGGTCAGTGGGATGCCAGCCGCGCCGGGCACGGCCACGGCGGAGGTGATGCCGGGAACGGTCTCCACGGGGATGCCCCAGGACTCGCAGTCGGCGGCCTCCTCCCCGCCGCGGCCGAAGACGTAGGGATCCCCGCCCTTGAGGCGCACCACGCGGCGGCCGCGGGAGGCCGCGGTGAGCAGCTGGCGCTGGATCTGCTCCTGGGGCACCGGGTGGTGCCCGGGCCACTTGCCCACGCGCACGATCTCGGCGTGCGGGGCCTGGGTCTCGACGACGCCCTGCGGGGCCAGCCGGTCCAGCAGCACGACGTCGGCATCGGCCACGGCCTCCAGCCCGCGCACTGTCATCAGCTCCGGCGCACCGGGGCCGCCGCCCACCAGGGACACGCCCTTGCCGGGGGCGGGCACGATCGAGACCGGCACGGGTCCGTGGGCCTCACGGAGCCGCAGCAGCAGCCCCTCCCACGGGGCGCGATCGCCGACCACGACGACGAGTCCCGGTGCCCCGCCTCTCAGGGCCTGCTCGGCAGCGGCCTCGTCGCCGGGTGTCTCGCCCGCCTCGGCCGCGGCGCCGGAACCAGCACCGGCGGCACCAGCCGGACCGGCGACCGCGCGGACCTCGGCGCCGGCGGCGCGCAAGCGCCTGGCCGGGCGGGAGTCGTCGTCGGCGCCGAGCAGCAGGAGGCGAACGCCGTCCACAGAGGTGTCGAGAAGCATGTGATCAGCCTAGAACGGCAGGCCGGTCGTCTGGTCCACGCCCCCGGCGGAGTGCGGCTCAGCCCTGGGCGCCCACCGGGATGCGGGTCCCGGAGATCAGCACCGGGCCCGTGCCGTCCTCGGCGGCGGCGATCTCCTCCGGGGTGGCCGGGCGGATCTGCTCGCGCTCGAGCACGTACTGGCGGGCGGAGTCGTCCGAGGCATCCGGGTCGTTGACGAACGGGCGGAACCGGCGCAGGCGCTGCGGGTCGCGCAGGGTCGCGGCCCACTCGTCCTCGTAGCCCTCGACCTGGCGCTGCATGTCCGCCTCCAGGTCGGCGCAGATGCCCAGGGAGTCGTCGATCAGCACCGCCTTGAGGTGGACGATGCCGTCGCCGTACTCCTCGTCGAGGTCCTCGAGCCATCGGGCGGTGCGCTGCAGCTTGTCCGCGGTGCGGATGTAGTACATGAGGTAGCGGTCCACGTACTGCACAAGCTCGGCCTCCGAGACGGACTCGGCGAAGACCCTGCCGTGAGCGGGATTCGCCCCGCCGTTGCCGCCCAGATACAGCGTCCAGCCCTCGGGGGTGGCCATCACGCCGATGTCCTTGGACTGGGACTCCGCGCAGTCGCGGGCGCAGCCCGAGGAGCCGATCTTGAACTTGTGCGGCGAGCGCAGCCCGCGGTAGCGGTTCTCCAGGCGGATGCCCATGCCCACGGAGTCCTGCACGCCGTAGCGGCACCAGGTGGAGCCCAGGCAGGACTTCACGTTGCGCAGGGACTTGCCGTAGGCCTGCCCGGACTCGAAGCCCGCGTCCACGAACCGCTTCCAGATCGCGGGCAGCTCCTCGAGTCGGGCGCCGTAGAGCCCGATGCGCTGAGCGCCCGTGATCTTGGTGTAGAGCCCGTATTCGTGCCCGACCTCGGCGATCACCGCGAGCTTCTCCGGGGTGATCTCCCCGCCCGGGATACGCGGGACCACCGAGTAGGTGCCGTCCTTCTGCATGTTGCCCAGGTTGCGGTCGTTGGTGTCCTGCAGGGTGCCGCGGCCCTCGTCGAGCACGTAGGCGTGCGGCTGGGAGGCCAGGATCGAGGCCATGGTGGGCTTGCAGATCGCGCAGCCGTCCTGACCCCTGCCGAAGCGCTCCAGGGCCTCCGGGAACGTGCGGATGCCGGTGGCGCGCACCGCCGCGTAGAGCTCGGCGCGCGAGAGCTCGAAGTGCTCGCACAGCGCCTTGGAGACCGTCAGGCCCATCTCGGCCATGGTCTTCTCGAGCGTCTTGTGCATCATCGGCACGCACGAACCGCACTGGGTGCCGGCATCCGTGCGCTTCTTCAGCTCCGGCACGGACTGGTGGCCGTCGCGCACGGCCTGGCGGATCTCCCCGAAGGGCACGCCGTTGCACGAGCACAGGATGGCGTCATCGGGCAGCTCGGTCTCGGGGGCGTCGCCGCCGGCCGCGGAGAGGTAGCGAGCCGGCTCGGCCGGCAGCGGTCGGCCCTGCAGGGGGCGCAGGGCGTCGTAGGGCTCGGCATTGCCCACGAACACGCCGCCGATCAGGGTCTCGCGGTCCTCGGCCACCACGAGCTTCTGATAGATCCCGGCCACCGGATCGGAGTAATCGACCTCGATCGCCCCGGGTGTGGTCGCGTAGACGTCGCCGAAGGAGGCCACGTCCACGCCAGCGAACTTCAGCCGGGTCGAGGTATCGAAGCCGGAGACCTCGCCGTCCCCGCCGTGGAGGCGATCGGCCACGACCTCGGCCATCTTGTTGGCAGGGCCCACCAGGCCCCAGGTCTGGCCCAGGATGTGCGCGACCTCGCCGATGGCCCACACGTGGGCCACGGAGGTGCGGCAGGCCTCGTCGACGACCACGCCGCCGCGCGGGTCCAGGTGGAAGCCTGAGCGCCGCGCCAGGCCGGAGCGGGGGCGGATGCCCACGCCCAGGATGACCATGTCCGCCTCGAGCCGGCGCACCACCGCCTCGGGGCCGGGGCCGTCGGCGACGTTCACGCCGATCACGTTCTCCTGCTCGTCCAGCTCCACGCCCTGGATATAGCTCGAGCACTGCACGTCCAGGCCCTGCTCGCGCATCAGCGAGTTGACGGCCAGTCCGCCCTCGCGGTCCATCTGGGTGCACAGCAGGAATTCTGCGACGTCCAGGATGGTGGCCTCCGCACCCAGATCCAGAAGCCCGGCGGCGGCCTCCAGACCGAGCAGACCGCCGCCCACGACCACCCCGCGCGGGGCGCGCCCCAGCTTCTGCTTCAGCTGCTCGACCTCGGCCACGATGCCGCGTACGTCGTCGATCGTGCGGAAGACGTGGACCCGGTGGGCGCCCGGGATGTTCAGGGTAGCGGCGTTCGAGCCGGTGGCCAGCACGAGCTCGTCGTAGGCGAAGGTCTCGCCGCTGCGGGTGAGCACCGTGCGGGCCTTGACGTCCAGCTCGGCGGCGCGCTGGCCCGAGCGCAGCTCGATGCCCGGTGTCTGCCACATCTGCGGATCGCCCAGCGTGAGGTCGCGCTCGGCGTCCACGAACAGCTTCTCCAGGGCCACGCGGTCGTACGGGGTCCACTGCTCCTCGGAGAGCACCGTGATCGTGTCCTGGCCGAGCCCGCGCTTGAGCATGGACTGCACGAAGCGGTGGGCGGCGGGGCCCCCTCCGATGACGAGGATCCGGCGTCCCGTCGAGGTGTCCTGGGCGGTGGTCTCTGACATGAGTGGCTTCCTTCGCATCGCGGGTGGGCTCGTTCCGATCAGACCACGCGCCCCCGGGCAAGGAGGACCTCAGTTGCCTTCAGATGCTGCGGGACCTGCGCGCGGCAGCGGCCTGCGGGTACGGTTCGGGACAGGGCCGCGCCGAGCTCGCGGCGCCTCTCGAGGCCTCCTGCGGAGGGCTCGCACACCGGGCACGGCGCTCGCCGCGCCCGAGGACCCAGGCAAGGAGCCGCATCATGAGCGCCACGACCGCCGTCGAGATCTGCCGCCTCGAGGACCTGGAGACCGGCTGGGGCGAGGTCGCCCTGGTCGAGGGCCGCCAGGTGGCCGTCTTCCGGCTGCCGGACGACACCGTGGCCGCGGTGGATCACGCCGATCCCCGCTCGGGCGCGCTCGTGATCGCCCGCGGGATCGTGGGCGCCACGCTCGACGGGACCCCCACGATCGCCTCCCCGCTCTACAAGGAGGTCTACGACCTGCGCACGGGCCAGTGCCTCACGACCGATGCCTACGAGCTGCCCGTCCACGACGCGACCGTCTCCCCGCAGGGCCGGGTCGTCGTGGCGCTGCGCCCGTGAGCGCGCGGGGCGCCGGAGCCCCCGGACCCCGGTCCGAGGTCGATCCCGTCCTGCTGCTGTGCGCGCACGGCTCGCGCTCGCCGACGGCTCAGCGCGCCACGGCGCGGATCACCGAGCAGGTCGGGCGCCTGCTGCCGGGAACCGAGGTGGTCGAGACCTGGGTCGACGTGCAGACCCCGGATGTCGCTCAGCGATGCGCCGAGCTGGCTGATCGCCCGGTCGTGATCGTGCCCCTGCTGCTGTCCGCCGGCTACCACGTGCGCCACGATCTGGAGCTGGCCGTGCACGGGCGGCCGCACCATGTCGTCGTCGGTGCTCTGGGACCGGATCCGCGGCTCTCCACGCTGCTCGCGCGCCGGCTGGCGGAGGCTGAGCAGGAGCCCGTTGCGGCCGAAGACGGCCACGCCGCGGCCGGGGCAGGCGAGCGCAGCGAGGATCCGATCGTGCTGATCGCCGCCGGCTCCTCCGACGAGCGCGCGGTGGCCGATGTCCGCGCCCAGGCGCAGGATCTCGCGGGGCGTCTGGGGCGCCCCGTGGAGACGGGCTTCGTCTCGGCCGCGCAGCCATCGGCGCCGGAGGCCGTGGAGGCGGTGCGGAAGCGGACGGGGCGGCCGGTCACGGCGGCGTCGTTCCTGCTGGCGCCGGGGCAGTTCCACGACCGGGCCGCGGACGCCGGAGCCGAGCGGATCTCGGCGCCGCTGCTCGCCGAGGACGCAGTGGCCGAGGAGATCCTGGAGATCGTGCTGCAGCGCCGGCAGGAGGGCCTGCGACTGCTGGCCTCAGGCGGGCGCTGAGCCCGGGCGGCGGCAGGTGAGTGCGCTCAGTCGTCGTCCTTGTCCGAGGCGGCGGAGTCCTCCCGCTCGACCTGGACGATGGGCACCATCCCCGTGCGGGCCTGCTCATTGCGCTGGCTGCGCTGCCGGCCCAGCCGACCCTTGTGCACCACGATCCGCGGCCTCTTGGCGCTGGCGGTGCGGGCCAGCTGCCGCCCTGCCGAGCCGACATCCCAGCCGCCCTGACCCGGAAGCGTCCACCCCAGGGTGCGCGTGAGCACGGTCAGCAGGGCCGCCAGGAGGATCGCGGCCCCCATGCCCCAGTTGGGTCGACCCAGCTCCCACACGGCCGCCATGGTCAGCGCGCTGGCGAACGCAGTGGTGGCCGTGAGGGTGTTGCCGCCGAAGATGCCGGGGACGCGGCCGATGCAGACATCGCGCACGGCGCCGCCGCCGACCGCGGTGATCATGCCCAGCATGATCGCCGGGATCCAGCCCAGCCCGGCGGCCAGCCCCTTGGAGGCGCCGGTGGCGGCCCAGCAGCCCAGGGCCAGCGCATCCGCCGCCGAGAGGGCCCGGTGCATCCAGCGGCCTTTGATCGGGAGGTTGAAGATCAGGCCCGTGCCGATCAGCGCGGTGATGAGGTAGGTCGGATCGCTGAGGGCCACCGGCCTGCCGTTCTGGAGCAGGACATCGCGGATCATGCCGCCGCCCAGCCCGGAGAGCACGGCCAGGACCAGGAAGCCGATGATGTCCAGTTTCAGGGAGCGGGCGATCGCTCCGCCGAGCACGGCGTTGACGAACACCCCCGCCAGGTCGACAGCGTGGAATACCGCCTCAGGGTCCAGCAGCTGCACGACCGCCTCCTCGTCGGGATGCCGACACGACAACGGGCCGCGGTCTGCGGCCCCGCCGAGGCTATCAGCGCGGCGCGGGGCGACAGCGCGCAGGGGCTGCGGCTCAGGCGCTGCGCACCGGCTGCTGCTCGAGCCAGGCGTCGAACGGGGTGGTCTGCTCGCCGAAGACGTGGAAGTAGGTCGTCGGGTCGGCGATCTCGCCGTGGGCCTGCATGAGTCCCATGGTGTCCAGGGCGCGGGTCAGCCCGCCCTTCATGAACAGGCGATTGACGGGGTTCATGAACCACAGCGGCATCACGGTGACCTTGGCCCCGGGGCGGGTGGCCTCCAGGTAGCGGCGCAGCGCGGACTTCAGCGTCATGGGCTCGCGGCCGGTGACCTCGAAGACGCGGTCCTGGGCCTGCGGCATGGCGTAGCTGCGCGCGATCGCATCCATGAGGTCCGCGCTGATGATGGGGTGGAGGGTGTGCGGCTGCGAGCCCAGCAGCATGCCGCGCCCGTTCTGCACGAAGGACTCGAGGGTCTCGGCGAAGAAGGCCGGTCGGAAGACGGTCGCCGGTGTGCGCGCGGCCAGCAGGTGCTGCTCGGCGCGGACCTTGGCCCCCTCGCCGGGGTGATCGGCGAACTCGGGGCGGGCGTACATGCCGGAGATCATCGAGATCCGGGTGATGCCCAGCTGCCCGGCCGCCCGTGCCACGTGCCGCACGCCCTCGTCCTCGACGGCGCGGATCTGCTCGGGATCATTGCCTCCGCTCAGGGAAAGGTGCACGGCCTCGGCGCCCTCGAGCGCCCCCGGCAGGGTCTGCGGGCGCGTCACATCGGCCACGCGGGCCTCGACGCCGGCCGGCAGGTCCGTCTGCCGGCCGCGGGCCACTGCCAGGACGCGGTGGCCGCGGGCGGCGAAGACCTCGACGGCGCTGCGTCCGAGCTGCCCGGTGCTGCCGATCACGGCGATCGTGCGCGGAGCTCCGGAGGCCCGCGTCTGCGGGTCCTGCTGCGGGGTGGGCGTGCGATCCATGTCCTGTCCTCCTGGTGGGGTGCGGCGGCCGTGCGGAGGCCGAGATCCCCTTCATCGTGGGGCACCGGCCTGGGAGGGCGCGCGGCGCGGGCGGGGATGTGACGGGGCGTATCCGGTCCGGGCGAGACGGGGTGTCCCCACTCCTGGGGGATCACGTTCCCCGCTCGGGGGACAATCACGCCGCGAAAATGCACTTATGTCTTGACGGATGGGGCCTCTCGAGATGCGCAGGGGGCGTCCATCGATCCCCGGGCGGCTTCAGCCTGAGCTGAGCGAGCCTTCGCGCGGCGGGGTCCTGTCCCCATCTGCCGGGGTCCGCGACTTGTATGCCAAGCGGCCTACAAGTCCTCTCTCAGGCGCCGATCGGCCCCTGGACGCAGGCCCGTGACGTGCCACGATGAATACTCGAGTTCGGCAGTGACCGGAAACTCGCGCCGCGCGAGCCCACCTGATCCAGGGCGATGACCGCGGTGCGACGTCCGCGCCGGGACCGCCCGCGAACTACGGCGCCCCTGGGGAGGGTGCGCCAGGCGGGCGCGGCGCGGAAGCCGGTGAGGCTGCGGGCTCGACGGGCAGGCGCAGTCGATGCGTGCAGTGCATCGGCGCCCTCTCCGTGCCGCACGGCGGTGGAGCACACCGCTCGAGCAGGACCACAGGCCAGAGGGAGGCTGCAGCATGGCTGGACAGGCAACAGCGCTCGAGGGACAGGGCGCCGGCATGCACGCGACGGGGGCGGTGGCACGGCAGGCCGTCGCCGATCCGACGGCAGCCGCCGCGAGCCGCGCCGATCTGCGCCTCGCCGGAGCACGGGCAGTAGCCCGCACCTGACCGAGCCGGCCGCGAGCGGCTCCCAGCCCGGAAGCAGGACGCGCAGCGCGTCCGCCAGGCCCCACCGCACCGCCCCTGCAGCGGCCCCTGATGGGCACTGCCCGAAGACCCAGCACCACCCGAGCACCTCCGAGAGGACCCCACGGACCATGGCACGAGCACGGATCACCGGCGTCGGCGGCTACCAGCCCGGCGAGCCCATCGGCAACGACGTGATCGAGGAGCTGGCTGGCGAGCTGCCGGCCGAGGTCCTGGAGGGGCTGTCCATTCAGCAGCGTTTCTGGCTGATCGACCCGCGCACCGGTGAGCACCGCGAGTCCAACGCCGACATGGCGACCAAGGCCGCTCATCGCGCCCTCGACTCGGCGGGACTGGTCCCGGAGGACATCGACGGCATCATCCTCTCGACCGGAACCCCCGAGTACACGCTGCCGCCCACGGTCGGCTACGTGCAGGAGCAGCTGGGGCTGGAGAAGGTCTCGACCATGGAGCTGCGCTCGGCCGGTGCCGGCGCGGTGCAGGCACTGGAGATCGCGCGCCTGCAGATCGCGGCCGGCACGCGGCGCCGCGTGCTCGTGATCGGCTCGGAGTGCATCTCCCCGGTGCTGGCCGGGACCTACCTGGCCATGCCCAAGGAGAAGATCCGCATGCGCGACCGCGTGCCGATCTACATGTTCTCCGACGGCGCCGGCGCCATCGTGGTCGAGGCCTCCGACGACGAGTCGAAGGGCCTCGAGCCCGGGGCCGAGCAGGCCATCGGCGGGAACCGCAAGCCCGGCATCCACGCCGTGGGCGGAGGCACGTTCAAGCCGCTCGTGGAGCAGCAGCGCACCAAGCGCCTGGTCGATCTGCGCGTGGACGTGGTCGGAGCAGGCGAGTTCACCCCCGTGATGGTCCTGGAGGCGCTGTCCGGGACCCTGGCCGCCGCCGGGGCGACACCGGCCGATCTGGACTGGTGCCTGATCCCCGAGGGCAATGTGGGCTGGCTGCTGGACTCCATGGAGGAGCAGGGCACGCTCAACGCCGACTTCAAGGCCCTCGAGGGCAAGGTCTTCGACAACCTCGCCGACACCGGCGCCTGCGGCTCGGCCGCCGTCCCGCTGTTCCTCGATCACGCCTGGCGCTCGGGCATGATCGAGGTCGGCCAGCGCGTCAGCCTGATCGGCGTCGAGGCCACCAAGTGGATCTGGGCCGGGATCACTCTGGACTGGACCGCGCCGGCTCCTGCGAGCACCGGGCGCGACGCATGAGCGCCCGCCACGATGCGATCGTGATCGGCGCGGGCCTGTCCGGGCTCAGCGCCGCAGCCCTGCTGGCCCGAGTCGGGCTGGACGTCGTCGTCCTGGAGAAGGCCGACGGCCCCGGCGGCTGCGCCCGCTCCTTCACCCGCGACGGCTTCACCTTCGACCCGGCCGTCCACGTGACCGTGGAGGCGCGGCCGGAGGCCTATATCGGCCTGCTGCTCGAGCACCTGGGCGTGGCCGATCAGGTCGTCTTCGAGCGCTTCGGCGAGATCTACCGGGTGGATCTGCCGGGCTTCTCGATGGTCGCCCCCACCGGGCGCGAGGACTTCCTGGCCGCGCATCAGGACGCGTTCCCGGCTCAGGCCCGCGGCCTGGCCGAGCTGTTCGAGATGCGCCGCGAGCTCTACGAGCAGACTTCGTCCATGCCGCAGCGCCTCGATCTCGCCGAGGACATCGAGGCGGTCATGGCCCGCGTCCCGCGCGTGCTCGAGCACCGTCGTTCGACCGTCGAGTCGGCCAGCGCGCCGTACCTGGACGACGAGCGCGCCCGCGCCGTCATGGGAGCGATCTGGCCGTACCTGGGCTCGAGCCCCGACCGGCTGTCCTTCCTGCTGTTCAACCAGATGCTCGAGACCTTCCACACCGGCGGATGGTTCCCGCGCGGCGGCTTCCAGTCCCTCGTGGATGCGATCGTCTGCGGGCTGGAATCGGCCGGCGGCACGCTGCGCACCGGCGCCGAGGTCACCCGCGTGCTCAGCGCCGACGGCGCCGTGACCGGCGTGGAGCTGGTCGACGGCGAGCAGATCCTGGCCGAGACCGTGATCGGCGCCTCCGACGGAACCGCGCTGCTGGCAGAGCTCGTGGGCTGGGACGCCCTGCCCGCGTCCTGGAAGCGGCGCGTGGAGCGCTACACGCTGGCCCCTTCCGCCGTGACGCTGTTCGGCGGCTTCGACGGCGACCCGCAGCAGCTGGGCATGGTCGACGAGAACATCGTCTTCCGCCACTGGGACCACCGCCGGACCTGGGCCGAGCTGCAGGACGGGCGCCCCGGCGGGCTCTGGGCCTCGGTGCCCACCCTGGTGGATCCCGGCATGGCCCCGGCCGGGAGGCACTCGGTGACGGTCACCGGCCTGGTGCCGGCCGAGCTGTCCCGGGACTGGTCGGCGGCCAAGCCCGAGCTGGCAGAGGACATGATCGCCGCCGTCGAGACGGCCTTCCCGGGATTCCGCGACGGATTCGACCTGATGGAGACCGCCACGCCGGCCACCTACGCGCGCTGGACGAGCAACCGCGGGGGAGCGGCCTACGGCTGGGAGAACACCCCGTCGCAGACCGCCTCCAAGCGCCTGCCCCACGTCACCCCGCTCAAGGGCCTGCTGCTGGCGGGGCACTGGTCGGAGGAGGGCGAGTCGTCGCTGCGGGCCCTGACCTCGGGCCGAGCCGTCGCCGAGCTGGCCGCCGAGCGCCACGGGCTCCCCGGGGCCGTGCCGTCGTTCGGCGGGCCGTCGTCGCTGCGCGAAGCCGCTCGGGCCGGTTCCTGAAAGAGCCGGACCCGAAGCACATGTCAGCTGCAACCGAGAGGAATCAGATGAGCGAGCAGAACCAGACCGAGGGCGCCGGGCGCCGGGCCGCCCTGGTCACGGGCGGCTCCCGCGGCATCGGCGCCGCGCTGAGCCTGCGCCTGGCCCAGGACGGCTTCGACGTGGCGGTCAACTACCGCTCCGGCGCCGAGGCCGCGCAGGAGACCGTCGAGCAGCTCCGCGAGCTCGGCGTGGAGGCGATCGCCGTGCAGGGCGATGTGGCCGACCTCGAGCAGATGAAGGCCGCGGCCGCCAGCGCGATCGAGGCCTTCGGGCAGCTCGACGTGGTCGTGAACAACGCCGGGATCTCCAAGGACGTGCTGATCTCGTCGATGCAGACCGAGGACTGGCGCTCCGTCATGGACGTCAACTTCGGCGGCGTCTTCAACGGCACCAAGGCCGTGCTGGAGCACTTCATGTCCCGCGGCACCGGCTCGATCATCAACATGTCCTCCGTCATGGGCGAGCGCGGCTGGGTGGGCGAGGCCAACTACTCCGCCTCCAAGGGCGCGATCAACGCCTTCACCCGCTGCTCGGCCGTCGAGCTGGCCCGCTTCGGCATCCGCGTCAACGCCGTGATGCCCGGCTTCGTGCCGACCGAGCTCGTCGAGGAGCTCGTGGCGAAGTCCGGCGCGGGGATCAAGAGGCAGCTGCCCATGCGCCGGTTCGGCGCTGTGGAGCAGATCGCCGGCGTCGTGTCCTTCCTGGCAGGCGAGGACTCCGCCTACATGACCGGCGAGTGCCTGGCCGTCGACGGCGGCGCCGCCGCCCAGCTCGGCCTCGGCCGGCCCAAGTGACCCGCGCCGACCGGCGCGCCGCGAACCACCCGACCACCCCGAAGGATCCGCCGAGCACACCGCTCGGACCGACACGAAGAAGGAGAGCGCAATGACCGCTTCGATCGCCGAGACCAACACCGAGCTCTACGAGAAGGTCCGCGACTGCGTGGCCGAGGCCCTGGCCCTGGACCTGGACGAGATCTCGCCCGAGTCCACCCTGCTCGACGAGCTGGGCGCCGAGTCCATCGACCTGCTCGACATCCTCTTCCGCATCGACCGCGCCACCGGCGTGAAGATCCAGTCCGACGAGCTGGCCTCCTACGTCCAGGGCGGCATCCCCGACGAGGAGTTCGGCGACGAGGACGCCGACGTCATCACCCCCAAGGGCATGGAGCAGCTCAAGAAGGTCATGCCGCAGATCGCGGAGAAGGACCTCGACGGCAAGCTCTCGCCCGAGGACGTCATGAGCCACTTCACCGTGGCGAACCTCACCGAGCTCGTCGCCTCCCGGGCCTGATCATGACGGTCCGGGAACCGCAGGCTGCGCTGGTGCGGGTGGGGGTCGACCTCGTGGAGACCGAGAAGGTCGCTCGGCTCGCCGAGCGGTTCCCGGACCGACTGCCCGATCTGTTCACCGCCGCCGAGCTGGCCTACGCGCTGCGCGGCGGACGGCGCAGCGGTGAGCGGCTCGCCGCCCGGTTCGCCGCCAAGGAGGCCGCGTTCAAGGCCCTGGGCACCGGCATGAGCCGGGGCGTGGCCTGGACCGAGATCGGCATTGAGCGCGAGCTCAGCGGCCGGCCCCGGCTCGAGCTCACCGGACGCGCCGCCGAGACGGCTGCCCGGCTGGGCCTCACCGGGGCCGACGTGAGCCTCTCGCACACCCGCGACTACGCGATCGCCCACGTCGTCCTCTACGCGGCCGCCTTCGACCCGCGGCACGACAGCGGCGCCGGCACCGCCCTGCGGCCCGAGCCGCTGGGGCGCCCCGGAGCCGCACGCGCCGGCCGCGACCACCACCAGCTGGCACACCACCGTCAGGAGCACTGATGAGATTCCACCTCGTGGATCGGATCGAGGAGCTGAGGCCGCACGAGTCGGTGCGCGCCGTCAAGGCGACCTCGCTGGCCGAACCCTACTGGCAGGGCGAGCCGCCCGTGATGCCGCCGAGCCTCGTGCTCGAGAGCATCTGCCAGGCCGGCACCTGGCTGATCATGGGCTCGACCGAGCTGACCCGCCGCGCGGTGCTGCTGCAGGTGGGCGAGCTGCGCACCCACGGGCTGGTCCGCCCCGGCCAGCGCCTGGAGCTCACCGGCACGGTCGTGAGCTGGACCGAGGAGATCGCCGTGCTCAGCGGCCGCGCCGCGGCCGACGGCGAGCTGGTGCTCGAGGCCGAGGACATCATGTGCTCGCTCATGGACGCCGAGACGCTGCAGGACCGCGAGACCTCGCGGCGGCTCTACGAGACGCTGGTGCGCGCATGAGCCCCGCCCAGACCGCCCGCCGCCGCGTGGTGATCACCGGCGCCGGTGCCGTGACCCCGCTGGGCCTGGACGCCGAGTCGACCCTCGAGTCCCTGGTGGCCGGTCGCAGCGGCGTCCGGGAGATCACCCAGTTCGACGCCTCGACCTACCCCGTGCGCATCGCCGGCACGGTGCCCGTGGAGGATGCCCGCACGCTGGTGCCCGACGTCGCCGAGGCCGAGCTGCTCTCCCGGCAGGGAGCCTTCGGCGTGGCCGCCGGGCTCGAAGCGCTGCGCCGCTCCGGGCTGCCCGCCGCCCGCGACGAGGACGAGGCCGACCGCCGCACCGTGGTGGTCGGAGCCACCGCCGGCCGTCCCGACCTGCAGGAGATGGCCGAGTTCTTCCACCGGGTCAAGTCCGAGCTGCCCCTGCACAGGCCGCTGATCGAGGACGTGCTGCGCCGAGACCAGAACATCCCTGCCGCGGTGCTGGCCCGAGAGGCCGGCTTCCGCGGAGCGGTGGAGTCCGTCTCGACGGCCTGCACCGCCTCCGGGCACGCGATCGGCGAGGCCTTCCGCCAGATCCAGGAGGGCGAGGCCGATGCGGCCCTGGCCGGCGGCTACGACTCGCTCGTGACCTGGCTCGACGTCCTGGGCTTCTCCCTGCTGGGAGCGCTGACCAAGGACCACGCCGATGAGCCCGAGCGAGCCTCCCGGCCCTTCAGCGACGACCGCTCGGGCTTCGTGCTCGGCGAGGGCGGGATCATGCTCGTGCTCGAGGAGCGCGAGTCCGCCCTGCGCCGCGGCGCCCCGATCCTGGGCGAGATGGCCGGCTACGCCGCCACCATGAACGCCTACCGCATGACGGATCCGCCGCCTCCCGGGGGAGGGGTGACCCAGTGCATGGTCCGGGCCGTCGAAGACTCCGGGGTCCCCGCCGAGCGCATCGGCTACATCGCGGCGCACGGCACCTCCACTCCGGGCAACGACGTCAGCGAGTCCCAGGCCGTGCGCGAGGTCTTCGGTGCCCACGCCGGCGAGCTCGTGATGACCTCCGTGAAGTCGATGAGCGGTCACCTCACGGCTGCGGCCTCCGCGCTCGGAACGCTCGGAGCCCTGGGGGTGCTGGCCGATGGCCGCGTCCCGCCCACGATCAACCTGGAGAACCCGGATCCGGACTGCGACCTGGACTACGCCCCGCAGCCTGGCCGGGTCCTGGACACCGACGCCGTGCTCGTCAACGCGTTCGCCTTCGGCGGCACGAACGCCTGCACGGTGATCACCCGCCACGTCGACGACGCGGCGCAGCCCGCCCGACCCGCCGATGAGGAGGCCGCACGATGACGCAGCGCAGCACCACCCGCATGCCTCAGCTCACCGGCGTGGACCGCGTGACCGAGCTCGTCCCGGGCGTGAGCGCCCGCGGCGTGCGCGGGGTCGGCGGGACCATGGACCTGCTGGACGACCACTTCCCGGGCTTCCCGGTGCTGCCGGGCGTCCTGCTGCTGGGCTCGCTGGCCGAGCTCGCGGCAATCGTCGAGGAGTCGACGACCGACGAGACCGCGGCGCCGGCGCTGCAGCTGGGCGGGGCCACCCGCGTGCAGTTCCGCACCTTCGTGCGCCCCGGCGACGTCCTGCAGCTGGAGGTCAAGCGCACCGGTGAGAAGACCTACCGCGCCTCGGCCTCGGTCGAGGGCAAGGCCGTCATGAAGGTCAACGCGCTGCGCCTGGAGCGCGTGGCCCCGATCGGCGCGCCGGATGCGCGCGGGACCGTCGACGGCGCCGACAGCACCGGACAGGGAAGCGAGGTCGGCGCATGAGCGACGTCGTCATCACCGGCATCGGCGCCGTCACGGGCCTGGGACACAGCGCCGAGCAGAACTGGGAGGCGCTGCTGGAGGGACGCAGCGCGGTCGCCCCCACGCAGTCCTTCGACGCCTCGTCGCTGGACTGCCGCGCCAGCGCGGAGGTCGCGGAGCTGCAGTCGGCGCTGAAGCCGCTCGTGGACCGGCGCATGCTGCGCAACATGATCCGCAACGACCGCCTGGCCGCACTGGGCGCCGTGCATGCCGTCCGCGATGCGGGCCTGGAGGGCCAGCTGGAGCAGGCCGGGCTGTACCTGGCCAGCGCCAAGGAGATCTCCGAGCCGGACAAGGTCATGGACGCCGTGCTGGTGGCCCGCGACGAGGACGGCTCGGTCGACTACCAGGTCATGGGCGCCGAGGGCGCCGCCGACTTCTACCCGCTGTTCTACCTCGAGGGCCTGCAGGCCGCCTCGCTGTTCTACATCTCCAAGGTGCTCGAGATGAAGGGCACCAACGCCTACGTATCGGGCGCCGCCGAGGCCGGGATGTCCGCCCTGGGCATGGGCCTGCGCGCGATCCGCCGGGGTGAGGCCGAGGTGGTGGTCGTCGGGGGCTTCGACGACGCTACGTCGTGGTGGAACCAGTCCAAGTACCAGGACTGGGGACTGCTGCAGCACGGGCAGGACCAGCCGCACCCGTTCGCCGCTGAGGGCGCCGGCACGGTGCTCGGCGAGGGCTCGGTGTTCCTCGTGCTCGAATCCTCCGACCACGCCGCCGCCCGCGGGGCCCGTGTCTACGCGGGGCTGGAGGCCGTGTCCTCCCGCCAGGACAGCGCCAGGGTCTTCACGCCCCTGGCCGACGGCGACGGACTGGCCCGCGCCGTCCGCGCCGCGCTGGCCGGGGCCGGGATCGACGGCGAGCAGATCGCAGCCGTCGTGGCCGAGGGCACCGCGACCGCTGACGGCGACCTCCGCGAGGTCCAGGCGCTGAGCGAGGCGCTGGGCGCTGCCCGTCCGGCCGTGACGGCGGTGAAGGGCGCTGCCGGGCACACGACGGCGGCCTCCGGGCTGCTCAACGTGGCCGTGGCTGCGCTGGTGCTGGAGGCCGGGACGGTTCCGGCGATCGTCGGGACCTCCGCCGAGCAGGCAGACGAGCCCGAGCTCGATCTCGTGCTGGGCAGCGCCCGGCCGCTGCCGCTGTCCGACGACGGCCCTTCCGGTGCGCTCGCACTCGCCCAGGGCTTCCAGGGCCAGTCCGGCGCAGCCGTGCTGCGCCGCGCCCAGACCTCGCGCGCCGCCGGGACCGGCGCCGCCGACCAGACCGCAGACCAGGGGGAACGATCCGAATGAACCAGCAGCACGCAGCAGCTCAGCCCCGTCCCGTCGTGGTGGCCGTGGGCGCGGTGACCTCGCAGGGCCGCGGAGCCGAGGCCACCTGGGAGGGCGTGCGCGACGGCAGCGTCGCGATCCGCACCGTCCAGCGTCTGTCCACCGAGGGCATCCGCACGGACATCGCCGGCGAGGTCGCCCCGCTGGACAAGCCCGCCGATCGCGCCGGCTACCCCGAGGGCTACGACGATCCGGCGCTGGACTTCGCGCTGATCGCCGCCGAGGAGGCCATGGCCGCAGCCGAGGGCCTCGGCATCGAGCCGGAGCGCTGGGGCCTGGTCCTGGGCACCTGCAACGCCGGGCTTCTCTCGGCCGAGCAGTGGTACCTCGACGAGCGCGCCGGGCGCGAGGGCAAGGGCGAGGCTCTGGCGTACTCGACCCCGCAGGGCCTGGCCGAGGCCGTGGCAGGAGCCCACGCCATCCGCGGCCCGGTCCTGTCGCTGAACACCGCCTGCGCCGCCGGCGCCAACGCGGTGGGCTATGCCGCCGAGCTGATCGCCGACGGTCGCGCCGATGCCGTGCTCACCGGCGGCACCGATGCCCTGTCCGATGTGCTGTTCGCCGGGTTCAACTCGCTCGAGTCGCTGTCGCCGGAGCCGGCCAAGCCGTACTCCGCCGACCGTCAAGGACTCTCGCTGGGCGAGGGCGCGGCCATGATGGTGCTCGTGCGCGAGGACCTGGCCGAGCAGCTGGGCCTGGAGGTCCTGGCGCAGTTCGCCGGGCTGGGCCTGTCCGCCGACGGCTACCACCCGACCGCCCCCGAGCCCGAGGGCCGCGGCGCGGCCCGGGCCATCCAGGAGGCGCTGCGCCAGGCCGGGGTCTCGGCCTCCGAGGTCGGCTACCTGAACTCCCACGGCACGGGCACCGCCAAGAACGACCCCGCCGAGACCGCCGCCATGCGACGGGCTCTGGGGGAGGACCTGGACCAGATCCGGGTGTCGTCGACGAAGTCCATGATCGGGCACCTGCTGGGTGCGGCCGGGGCCTCCGAGGCCATGGTCACGGTCAAGGCGCTGCAGACCCAGACCGCGCCGCCCACCGCCGGGCTCGTGACCCCCGACCCGGTCTGCGACCTGCGCCATGTGCCGATCGAGGCGCAGCCGATGGAGACGAACGCGGCGATCTGCAACAACTTCGCCTTCGGCGGGGCGAACGCCTCGCTCGTGCTCACCCGCGATCACGAGGACACGCGCCTGCCGGTCAGCGATCGCCGGGTCGTCCTCACGGGTCTGGGCGCGGTGACCTCCGCCGGGGAGACGGTGTCGGCGCTCGAGGAGGCGGTGGCCGCTGGCGAACAGGCCTTCACCGAGGTCGAGGGCCAGCAGGTCGGGCTGTTCACGGCGACCGGCAAAGAGCAGCTTGCCCCCCGCGTGCGCCGGCGCATGGATCGCCTGGCGATCGGCTCGGTCGTGGCCGCGCAGTCCGCGCTCGAGCACGCCGACCACACCGCAGGCGAGCGCACCGGCATCATCCTGGGCACCGAGATCGGGCCCATGGACGTCATGGAGCGCTTCGCCCAGCCCCTGTTCGACGAGGACCCCTCCGCGGCCAACCCGGCGCTGTTCCCGAACACCGTCTACAACGCCGCCGCCGGCCAGGTCGCCATGAACCTGGGCTGCGTGGGCCCCACCACCACGCTGACCGCAGGACGCGCCGCGGGGGCGCTCACGCTGAGCATGGGCGCCCAGGAGATCCGGCGCTGTCGCGCCGACGCGATCCTGGGCACCTCCGCCGAGGCGCTGACCCCGTCGGTCGTGCGCGGGCTGCGGGACCTGGGCCTGTTCGACGGCGGCGACTGGCACGCCGCCGAGGGCGCTGCCAGCGTGCTGATCGAGGACCGGGACTCCGCCCTGGAGCGCGGTGCCCAGCCGCTGGCCGAGCTGCTCGGCACCGGCATGGCCTCCGACGGACTGGGCATCGGCTCGGTCTCGGCCGAGGGCGAGGGCCTGGAGCGCGCCGTGCGCGACGGCCTGCAGCGCGCCGGCGTCTCGGCGCAGGACGTGCACCACGTGTGGGTCGACCTCAAGGGCTCGGCCGGCTCCGATGCCGCCGCCGAGTCGGCCCTGGGCCGTGTCCTGCCGCAGGCGCAGCGCCACGCCAGCCGCCCGGTGCTGGGCGACTCCTTCGCCGTGGGCGGTCTGCTGGACGTGGTCCTGGCCGCCGGGGCGATCTCGCGCGGCGAAACCGAAGGCCCCGTCGTCGTGACGACCTCCAACTCGAACGGCTTCCACCTGGTCCTGGTGCTGGGCGCGGCCGAGGCGGATCCCGGTGTCTCCTAAGGCTCGCCCGCTGCCGCAGCTGTGGAGCGCGCACGACCCCGTCCTGGCCTACGGGAGCCTGGGCGGGGGCGTGCCGCGGATCGTGCACGTCCACGGTCTCGGCGCTCGCTGGCAGGTCTTCAAGCCGGTCATGGCCGGTCTGCAGGAGCACACGCAGCTGGCCCCCGACCTGCGCGGACACGGGCTCTCCGGGAGAGCGGCCGGGGATTACTCGGTGGAGGCCATGGCGGGGGACCTGATCGACCTCCTCGAGGCGCACTGCCCCGAGGAGGTCGTGCTCAGCGGCCACTCGCTGGGCGGCTGGGTCGCGATGGCGGCCGCCTCCCGCAGACCCGAGCTGATCGACGGGCTCGTGGTGATCGACTCGCCGCTGCACTCGCGGCGACCGGATCCCTCGATCACGCGGTCCTACCTCGCGGACGCGCCCCTGGCACTGCGAGCGGTGTCGCGCTCGCCGGAGCAGCTGGACCCGGCGGTGCTGGAGGCCTACCACGACGGAGAGTTCGCCGCCCCGTGCCCGGCCGAGGACCTGCTCGTGCGCTTCGACGGACCGGTGGCGCTGCTGCAGGCCGACGAGGACCGCGGCGGGCTCATGTCCGCCGAGGACGTGCATAGGGCACGACAGGTGCACCCGCGCCTGCACCACGCGGTCTTCCCGGGCATCGGCCACGCCGTGCAGGTCGAGGACTCCACGGGACTGATCGAGCAGCTGCGCGGCTTCCTCGAGATCCTCGACGAGGGCCGCGGATCGCACGCCGTCGGCACCGTTCCGGCGAGGGAGCCGGAGGCCGTCGGCAGCAGGGTTCAGGACGCGGGCTCCGGGGCTGCGGCCTCGGGTGCCGCACGGGACGAGGACAGGATCGAGCAGCCATGAGAAGAGCAGAGATCGTGATCGTCGGCGGCGGCATCGCCGGACTGACGGCGGCCAACGCGCTGCAGCAGGCGGGCTTCGGCGTGCGCGTGCTCGAAGCGCGCGAGACCGCCTCGACGGCCGAGCTGGGCGCCGGCATCCACCTGTGGCCCAACGTGATCGACTGCCTGCACCGGCTGGGGCTGGCCGAGCCGGTGATCGAGCGCGGCACCGTGGTGCGCCGCCACCGCTATCTCACCTGGCGCGAGCGCCAGATCGGGACCCTGGACGTGGAGAAGCTGGCCGCCGGCGCGGGCTGCCCGGCCGTCGGCGTGACGCGCACGCACCTCTACCAGACCCTGCTGCAGGCCCTGGAGCCGGGCACCGTGCGCTTCGGCATCTCGGTGACCGGCTTCGACCGCACGGATTCCGGTGTCATCGTGCGCACCGGCGATGGCCAGAGCCTGCGCGCTGATGCCGTGATCGGCGCCGACGGCATCGGCTCCGTGATCCGCCGCCAGCTGCACGGCCCCGCCGAGCCGCGCTACTGCGGGCTGACCGCCTGGCACGGCACGACCGACTACCAGCACCCCGAGCTGGTCCCCGGCGACATGGCCATCTACTGGGGCCCCACCGGGCGGATCCTGCACTACCACGTCAGCGACGGCGAGCTGTACTGGCTGGCGCTGCTGCAGGCGCCGCCGCGGTATCCGGACGTGCCGGGGGAACGTCAGGCCGAGGCGATCCGCCGCTTCCGGGGCTGGCCCGCGCACGTCCAGTCGATGGTTCGCTCGACCCCGGAGGAGCGCATCCTGCGCAACCACATCCTGGACCGCGACCCGCTCCAGCACTGGGGCCGTGGCCGCGCCACGATCATCGGCGACGCCGCACACCCCATGACGCCGGACAGGGCCCAGGGGGCCGGTCAGGGCATCGAGGACGGGCTCAGCGTGGCCCTGGCCTTCCAGCGCGAGCCCTCCGTGGCCGAGGCGCTGCGCAGCTTCGAGGAGCGTCGCAGGGACCGGGCCAACGGCTTCGTGAAGTCCTCCCGCCAGGTCTCCTCCGTCTCCACCTTCACGGCCAAGCCCATGATCGCGGTCCGCAACGAGATCGTCCTGCGCGCCATCTACCGCACGCATCCCTGGGGCACCGCGCAGAAGGAGATCATCCCCGTGCTGTGACCCGCCCGCCCACCCGTGACATCTGTCGGGGGTGCGGGCGGACAGGACAGCGCACGGGGAATCGACGGAATCCCCATAGACCCAGCTGAGCAGGGCTGATGTGATGAGACCGGATGCCTGTGCCTCCGCCTCGCACGTCGTCGCCGATACCGGCTCGACGAGCCGACCGACAGTCAACGACCCCATGAAGGAGACCACCATGAAGCCGCTGCGCCGAGGAGCCCGCGCCGCTGAAGGGCTGCTGCTGCTGGCCACGATCGGAATCGAGGCCGGGGGCAACTACGTCCTGGCCCTGACCCGGGGCGAGGCCGAGGGCACCGAGTTCCAGCGCACCTTCGCGCGCTCGGGCCACGGCCACGCCGGATCCCTGGCCACGCTGGGAGCCGTCACCGTCATCCTGGCCGAGCAGACCGAGCTGAAGGGCCCCGCGCTTCAGGTGGCGCGCTGGGCCGTGCCGGCCTCGGCCGTGCTCATGCCGGCCGGATTCTTCCTCTCCTCGAACGGTGAGAACCGCGAGGAGCCCAATGAGCTCTACGTCCTCGTCCAGGCGGGCGCCGTCACCCTGGCAGCCGGGCTCGTGACCCTGGGCGGAGCGCTCGTCGCATCAGCCGTCAAGAGGTGAGGACAGTGCTGGAACGTCGTCGACTGGCCATCATCGGAGCAGGCCCAGCGGGTCTGGCCACCGCGCGCACCCTGCAGGGCAGGGGCTGGGACGTGCACGTCTTCGACGCCCGCCCCACCCTGGAGTCCAGGGACAGCGGCTGCTATGTGCTGTGGTACGCCGGGGTCATGGCCCTGCAGCGCATGGGGCTCATGGACCGGGCGCGGGAGGTGAGCTCGCCGATCACCAGCTTCGAGATGTCCGGAGCCCGCGGCGAGCAGTTCACCACGATCGACACCGTGGCCGAGGGCCGGCAGTTCGACGACTCCGTGCCGATCGCGATCAAGCGCGCCGATCTGGTCAATGTGATTGCCGACAGCTCGCCCGAGATGACTTTCCATCGCGGCACGAACGTGCGCGAGGTCCTCGACGCCGCAGGCGGGCCGCGGGTCGTGCTGACCGACGGCACCGAGGACCGCTTCGACGCGGTGGTGGGCGCCGACGGCATCAACTCCGCGGTGCGGGCGACCCTGCACCACGCGGATCCGCCGCGCCATCCCGGCTACGCCCACTTCTGGGGCATGGCCCAGGCCCCGGTGACCGGTGCGATGCTCGGGACGTTCCGCATCATGCACGGCGCGGCGGTGCGCTTCGCGCACTTCTGGCTCGACGACGAGACCATCGTGTGGTGGTGCGTTCGCCCCTCCGGGCCCTCCCCGGAGGGCGACAGCCTGGGCTCGAAGCTGTCTATGGCCTCGCTGCTGGCCGAGTGGGATCCCGTGGCCGCCGAGCTGGTCTCGCGCACCGAGGTCATCACCCGCCGTGACACGATGGATCAGCCGCCGCTGCGGCGCTGGGGCAGCGCCCGCATCACCCTGGCCGGCGACGCCGCCCACGCCATGACCTTCGACCTCGGCCAGGGAGCGGGCACCGCGCTCAGCGACGGCGTGGTCCTGGGTTCGCTGCTGGCTCAGGACCGCGGCATCACCGAGGCGCTGCGCGCCTACGAGTCCGCCCGCCGGCCCACGGCCAACATGATCGCTCGGGCCTCGCGCGGAGTCGGCGCCTCGGCGCACCGCCCCGGTATCGGCCCGGCACTGAACGCGCAGTTCCTCAAGCGCTTCGGCCCGGCCGTCACGCCCCGGATCTTTGCCGCCGATGCCAAGGCCCAGCTCAAGGCGCTGGGCCCCGTCCAGCCGCTGAGCGCGGCGCACCAGGAGCACTGATGGGCCGCCACCGAGCAGCAGGACCGGACGTCGGGCGCCGTCGTCGAGACGACGGACCCCGACGGGCCGCCCGACCCGACCTCGATGAGGCAGCCGAGCCCATCCACCCCACCGAGGCGCCGACTCCGCGCGAGGCCCGAGCGATCATGTTGGCCGTGGGCCGGCGGGCGGACTCGTAGGCGCGCAGCGCCTCGGTGATGCCG
>NZ_SCNB01000018.1:0-56732 GCF_005502825.1 Kocuria sp. 2SI
ATCTCGAGCAGGGTGCCGGCCACCGGGGAGGGGACCTCGGTGTCGACCTTGTCGGTGGAGACCTCGAGCAGGGGCTCGTCGACGGAGATCTCCTCGCCGATCTCCTTGAGCCAGCGGGTCACGGTGCCCTCGGTCACGGACTCGCCCAGGGCGGGCAGGGTGACCTCGGTGCCGGAGCCGCCGGAGGACTTCTTGGCCTCGGCCTTCGGAGCCTCCTCGGCGGGCTTCTCCTCAGACTTCTCCTCAGCCTTCGGCTCCTCCTTCTCGGCGGAATCATCCGCGGAGTCGCTGGAGTCGTCGGAGCTGCCGGAGCCGGAGCCGTCGCCGATGACGACCAGCGGGGCGCCGACCTCGACGTCCTCGTCCTCCTGGACCAGGATCTCCTCGATCACACCGGCGACCGGGGAGGGGACCTCGGTGTCCACCTTGTCGGTCGAGATCTCGACGATGGCCTCGTCGACGGCCACCTCGTCGCCGACCTCCTTGAGCCAGCGGGTCACGGTGCCTTCGGTGACGGACTCACCGAGTGCAGGAAGGTTCACGGTTTCAGACATGTTCAGATTCTCTTTCTGACGTCAGGTCGATGCAGTGCTGGTGATCGGCCGGCGACGCTGTCAGCAGCGTCGCCGGCCGAGGTGGCCTGATCAGCCGTGCAGCGGGATGCCCGCCAGGCCCATGGCGGCCTCGCCGAGGGCCTCGTTCTGGGTGGGGTGCGCGTGGATGAACTGCGCGACGTCCTCCGGGTAGGCCTCCCAGTTGACGATGAGCTGGCCCTCGCCGATCTGCTCCGAGATGCGCTTGCCGATCGCGTGGAAGCCGACGATCGGGCCGTCCTTCTCGCGGACCAGCTTGATGATGCCGCCGGTGCCCAGGATCGAGGACTTGCCGTTGCCGAGCAGGTTGTACTCGAAGGTCTCGATGTTCTCCTTGCCGAACTTCTCCTCGGCCTTGGGCTGGGTGTAGCCCACCGACGAGATCTCCGGCTCGGTGAAGGTGACCTTGGGGACGTTGATGTCCTCGACGGGGATCGGGTTCAGGCCCGCGATCTCCTCGGCCACGAAGCGGCCCTGCTGGTAGCCGCGGTGGGCCAGCTGCACGCCCGGGACGATGTCGCCGATCGCGTAGATGTTGCCCACGCCGGTGTGCAGGCGCTCGTTCGGGGTGACGAAGCCGCGGTCCATGGGGATTCCGAGGTCCTCGTAGCCCATGTCCTCGGTGCGCGGGGCGCGGCCCACGGCGACCAGGACGACGTCGGCCTCGAAGACCTTGCCGTCGGCGAGGGTGACCTTGGCGCCGTTGTCGTCCTGCTCGACCTTCTCGAAGAAGGTGCCCAGGTTGGTCTTGATGCCCTTCTTCTTGAACTCCTTCTCGAGGTTCTTGATGATGGCGGGGTCCTCGTTGGGGACCAGGTGATCCAGGCCCTCGATGACGGTGACGTCCACGCCGAAGGAGTTCCACATGGAGGCGAACTCGGAGCCGATGACGCCGCCGCCCAGCACGATCGCGGACTTGGGGGTCCAGTCGATCTCGAGGGCCTCGGTGGAGGTCATGACCCGATCGCGGATCTCGATGCCCATGGTCTTCGAGTAGGAGCCCGAGGCCAGGATGATGTGCTTGCCGGTGTAGGTGGTGCCGTCGACGTCGATGGTGTTCTCACCGGTGAGCTTGCCGAAGCCGTCCACGACGGTGACCTTCTTGGACTTCATGAGTCCCTGCAGGCCCTTGAACTTGCCGGCGACGATGCTGTCCTTGTACTCGCGCACCTTGGCCATGTCCACGGAGACCTCGCCGATGCTCACGCCGTACTTCTCCGAGTTCTGGGCCTCGGTGGCCAGCTCGGCGGAGTGCAGGTACGCCTTGGTGGGGATGCAGCCCCAGTGCAGGCAGGTGCCGCCCAGCTTGGACTTCTCGATCAGCGCGACGCTGAAGCCCAGCTGGACTCCGCGAAGAGCTGCGGCGTAGCCGGCGGAGCCTCCGCCGAGCACCAGGATGTCGAATTCGTTGTCTGCCACGGATGACGCTCCCTTGCGATCTGTTCCACGTGCGCCCGGCGTCGTCGCCGTGCGTGCCCCTGACATGCCGTGCAGAGGCCTCGGTTCTGTTCGTCAGTCTAGCCCCGTCGCACGCGCGCGCCATGCGGGTGACGACCGTGCCGCACGGCCTGCCCGGAGGCCGTGCGGCATTGCTCACACGGCGAGCGTGCTCGAGTCTGCTCAGACCGGTCGTTCGGCCACGAGCTCGAGGGTCCGGAACAGGGTCAGCAGGCCCATGCCCGTGCCCTGGCGAGGGGTATAGCCCCACGGGGAGTCCTCGTTGAACGACGGTCCGGCGATGTCCAGGTGCGCCCAGGGGCCGGCAGGGCCCTCGGGGCGCAGATCATCGGCCGAGTCGGTGTGCTCGGCGCCGCCGAACTCCTGCAGGAACAGCCCGGCCACCAGCATCCCGCCCTCGCGGTCGCCGATGTTCTTCAGATCGGCGACGTGCGAGTCCAGCGAGGCGCGCAGGTGATGCGGCAGCGGCATGGGCCACAGGGACTCGCCCGAGTCGACCGAGGCCGACAGCAGCGCCTCGACGGCATCGTCATCGCCCATGACTCCCGCGGTGCGCTTGCCGAGGGCGATCATCTGAGCACCCGTCAGCGTGGCGACGTCGATGAGCAGGCCCGGATCCTCCTCGCGGGCGGCGACGAGGCCGTCGGCCAGCACCAGCCGACCCTCGGCGTCGGTGTTCAGGACCTCGACGGTGCGCCCGCCGCGGATGCGCAGTACGTCGCCGGGGCGGGTGGCGGTGCCCGAGGGCATGTTCTCGGCCAGGCACAGCCAGCCCGTGGTGGCCACGGGAAGCCCTGCCTCGGCGGCGGCCAGCACCGTGGCCAGCACGGTGGCGGCCCCTGACATGTCCGACTTCATGGTCATCATGGACGCCCCGGGCTTCAGCGACAGGCCGCCGGAGTCGAACGTGATGCCCTTGCCCACCAGCGCCACATGGTCGACGGGCTTGGCCGGCTCCCAGCCGATGCGCACCAGGCGCGGCGGGTGCGCCGCTCCCTGGCCCACGCCCATCAGGCCGCCGTAGCCGCCGGCGGCGAGCTCGTCCTCGGCCAGGACCTCGACCGAGAGCCGGCCCTTGGCCCCGGTGGAGGTCGCGGCCGCGAGATCGCGGGCCAGCTCGGCGAAGCTGTGCGGATACACCGTGTCCGGGGACAGATCGGTCAGTGTGCGCGACAGTGCCACGGCCCGCCCCAGGTTCTCCGCGCGGGTCAGAGCGGGAGCAAGCTCGTCCGCGGGAAGGCCCGCCGCGGCGATCGTGGCGCGGCGCAGCGGGGAGTCGCTGGGCTTGCGGGTCGCGTGCTTCTGGGCGGTGAACGTGAAGGCGCCCAGCGCCGCGCCCTCGGCCACGGCTGCGGCCTCGGCCACGTCCTGGGCCGGCAGAGCGAACACGGCGTGCTCGCGGCCGATCAGGGCGCGTGCGGCCGCCCCGGCGGCGCGGCGCAGCGACTCGGCGCGCGAGTCGGTCTCGCGGCCGTCGCCCAGCCCGCTCAGCACGATGACCGGCCAGGCCGAGCCCGAGGGGGCCGGCAGGGTGCGGACCTCATCTGCGGCGCCGGAGACGCGCAGCGCCTCCGCCTGCAGCTGCAGATCGGCGGGAAGGCCCTTGGCCTCCAGCGGCAGGGCCACGACGGGGCCATCGGGGGTCTTCTCCACGCCGAGCACCAGAGCGTCCGCGGACAGGGAGGACAGCTTCTTGGTGCTGCTGGTCAGGCTCAGCCCGCCCGAGGGGACGAGGTCGATGAGCGCGGGCGGGGTCTCGGCGCCGGGGCGTCGGCGGGTGGGAGAGCTGGAGGGGGTGCGGGCCATGGACTGTCCTCATTCCTCTGGAGGGTGATCGGCGCGCAGCGCGCGATCGGGGCGGGGATCGGTTCCTGCAGCGGTGCGGTGCGCCTGGCCTGCCTCCGGGCGATATGCCCGGAGCGGGGCCGGAGCGTCCAGCCGCTGCGTCATGTGCTCGAGGGTAGCGGGCGCCTCGGACGGGGCACGGCGAATGGGCGCTGCTCCTCATGGGTGCGAGACTGGTGGCTCGGCCGTCGCACGGAATAGAACACGCCTGCGGGGCCGTTGCATCCTGCTGAAGCGCCCGTGCCCGTGGAGGGGCGCGGCGCACGGCACGTCGATGGAGGAGCAACTGTGGCTGATGCATCCGAGCTGTACATGGCGAACGGGAGCCTGCTCGATGACCCCCGGCTGCACGGCGCTCCCATGATCGTGGCCCTGTCCGGCTACGCCGATGCGGGGCACCTGGCCGAGCAGGTCCGCGAGACCCTGCTGGGGGGACTGCCCTCGGAGGTCCTGGCCAGGTTCGACTCCGACCAGCTGCACGACTACCGGGCCCGGCGCCCGCACGTGCGCTTCGTCCAGGACCACTTCGAGCGCATCGAGGGCCCGGAGCTGGCCCTGCACCTGGTGACGGACCCTCTGGGACAGCACTTCACGGTGCTCTCCGGGCCGGAGCCGGACCTGCATTGGGAGCGCTTCCTGGACGCGGTCATGGACCTCGTGCAGCGCATGGAGACCTCGATCGTCACCGACGTCACGGGATTCCCCATGCCCGTTCCGCACACCCGACCCTTCCTGGTGACCCCGCACGGCTCACGCACGGATCTGGTGGGCTCGGGCTTCTCCAAGCTGCCGATCATCGAGATGAGCTCCTCGGTCGCCCAGCAGCTCGAGATCCGCCTTGCCGAGGCCGGAATCGACCACGTGGGCTTCTCGGTGCACGTCCCGCAGTACATGGCCGAAGCCGTCCTGCCGCAGATCGCGGTGACCGCGTTCGAGCACTTCTCCGCGGCCACGGCCCTGACCCTGCCCACCGACGCCCTGCGCGACGACTCCCGCGATGCCCTGCAGCGCATCGAGGAGCAGGTGGCCGAGTCGCCGGAGATCCAGGCCGTGATCTCCCAGCTCGAGCAGCGCTACGACGAGGCCGTCGAGGGCGCGCAGCCGCGCTCCCTGCTGGCCGGAGACGCCGACGAGCTGCCCGATGCCGATGAGATCGGGGCGGCCGCCGAGGCCTTCCTGGCGCAGCGCTCGGAGTCTGACGACCTGTGACGGGGGCTGCGTCTGGTCGTCCCCTCCCGCAGCGCGACTCGCGCACAGCCTTCCTCGTCATGGGGGTGGGCGTCTTCGCCTACATGATCGCCGTGGCGCAGCGGACGAGCTTCGGGGTGGCCTCGACCCAGGCCGCGGATCGCTTCGGCGCCGCGGCCTCCGAGCTGTCCCTGTTCACGATGCTGCAGGTGCTGATCTACGCCGGCATGCAGATCCCCGTCGGCGTGCTGGTCGACCGGCTGGGCAGCCGGCGGATGGTCGCCATCGGCGCCGGGCTGATGATCGTCGGACAGCTCATCCTGGCCGTGGCCGAGTCGATCAGCGTGGGCGTTCTGGCTCGCGTGTTCGTCGGCGCCGGCGATGCCATGACCTTCGTGTGCGTGCTGAAGATCGTCCCGGCGTGGTTCTCGCTGCGCTATTCGCCCATGGTCACCATGGCCGTCGGCGCGGTCGGCAACCTGGGCCAGCTGCTGTCGGTCGTGCCGTTCAGCCTGCTGCTCTCGGCGGCCGGATGGGTGCCGTCGTTCCTGTCGATGACAGGACTGTCCGTGCTGACGCTGGTCCTCGTGCTGGCCTTCCTGCGCGACTCCCCGGAGGGCTCGGCCCGCAGCGAGCGGCCCACGACCCTGCGCAGGGTGCGCATCCAGGTGCAGCGCTGCCTGCGCGATCCCTCCATCGGACTCGCGTTCTGGTTGCACTTCACGATCCAGTTCACCGGCAACGTCTTCGGACTGATGTGGGGCTACCCCTATCTGCAGCACGCCCAGGGCCTGTCGATGGGGGAGGCGTCGTTCGTCATGACGTTCTTCGTGCTGGCCAACATCGTCGTGGGCCTCGTGCTCGGCGGGATCGTCTCGCGTGCGCCCGATCGCCGGATGCGCCTGTCCTTCACCATCATCGGACTGGGTGCGGCCGCGTGGCTCGTGCTGCTGCTGTGGCCCGGGCATGCGCCGTTCCTGGTGGTGGTCGCGGCGGTCGTGCTGATCGCGATCTCGCTGCCGGCCTCCATGCTCGCCTTCAACGTGATCCAGTCGTTCGTCCCCGTGCGCCGGGCCGGCACCGCCACCGGGATCGCGAATGTCGGCGGCTTCGTGGCGGCCCTGATCGCGATCTTCCTCATCGGTGCCGCGCTGGATCTGCAGCTGGCGCTGGGGATCACCGACGAGCTGTACTCGCCGGCGTCGTTCCGAGTGGCCATGGCCACGCAGCTGCTGGTGACGGCCGTGGGCTCGGCCTTCTGCCTGCTGTTCACCCGCCGGGTCCGCAGCAAGTACGGCGCCAGCGCGGTCTGAGGGCTCCACAGCCTCCGTCTGCGCAGCCACGCGGGGCGGGATCTCCACGGTCGTCGGCTTCCGGACCCGGTGGCCGGCCCCGACGGCGACGCTGGGCCCATGAGCACAGACGCCGCGCACAGCGATCCCACTCCCTCCTCCCGCGCCGACCCCGGGCAGGACGTCGGCCGCGACCCGTTCACGCCCGTGGCGCGCACCGCCGCGGACATCCTCGCGATCATGCCGCACACGCTGGGGCAGTGGCCCAAGCGCTCGGCGGTGCTGCTGACCTCGACCGATTCGGAGCCCGGCCCGTGCCTGCGCGTGGACCTGCCCGAGGAGCGGGTGCTCGCCGATGAGCTCACGCTGCTCGAGTGGATCGCCGAGCTGTGCCGCCTGCTGGAGCACGATCCGGTGGGCGACCGCCTCTACCTGGCACTGTTCACCGACGGATCCTCCCTGGACGCACGGCAGTGCGAGCAGGTCGTCGACGCCGTGGGGGAGGCCGCGGCCCTGTCCGGGCACAGCATCGCCGGGTGCTGGGAGGTGGGGCCGCGGCAGTGGTTCGATCTGGAGGACTCCGAGCCCCGGATCGGCCGCGACGTGCAGGAGATCCGCTCGAGCGCGGTGTGGACGGCGCTCGTGGTCACCGGAAGCACGGTCGACGAGCCGGCCCCGACTCGGTCCGTCCGCGCCGAGCCGGAGCGCAGCGAGCTGCGGGTAGAGGACTGCCGGGGCCTGGTCCGAGAGTTCCAGCGGCGATGGAGCCTGCGCCGCGGCGCGGCCGGACCTGGTGCCGCCCAGTGCCTCCACCGCGACGTCGGACCCCAGGTGGCCGACTCCCTGGAGGCCTGGCAGCGCCTGCTCGATGACCGCTCCCCTGGCACGGCCGCCGAACGGGCCTCGGCGCTGGATTCGGCCGCGCAGTCGCAGCTGCTGGTCTGCCTGGCGGATCCGGTGGGATCGGACGCGCTCGCGGTGTCCGTGCTCACCGGCCAGCACGGACGCGCCCTGAGGGCCTGGTGGCAGCTGCAGGCCATGGTGCACGGGTCGAGCCAAGGCGAGGACTTCGGCTGGATGATCGAGGTGCTCAAGGGCCGGTGGGACGGGACGCCCGACTGGGAGCGGGTCGAGCAGTGCGAGGGCGTGCTCGAGCTGCTGCTGGACCTGCTGCACGGCGCCGCTGAAGCGGGGCCCGGATCGCCGGCCGGTGCCGATGCCGAGGCCTGGCTGTGGGTGGCCACCGCGCATCTGGAGCGCTTTCGCGCCCGGGGGACGCGGGCGACCCAGTGGCTCGAGCTGGCTGCGGAGGCCGTGCCGGGGCACCTGGGCGTGGCACGACTGCGTGCTCTGGGCACCCAGCATCCGCTGCCCAGCTGGGCGGGAGATCCGCAGCGCAGCTGGCATCGTCGCAGCTGAGCCCCGAAGTCCTGCCGTTGTTCGGACGAAAGCCGTGGGGCGCGCTCCAGCGATGTCAGAAAAAAGATCTGCGACATCCGCGATTCACGGAACAAAAGGCAGCGACCTCTGGTTGGATCCCACGGTAGGCCCTTCAGGATCCTTGGCAGCGCGTGTGCGCGAGCCGAGGGCTTGACAGGGTCATAGGCGTTCTGACGGTGAGTCGGGCGCTTCGTCTAGTGAGGAAAGGTCAACATTGTCCCCTGCTGCCCAGAACAAGTCGGCTGCCGCTGCGAGCGCGAGCGACCCCGCTGAGGTCGACACCGCGGGTGCGGAGTCCACGGGCGCAGCCCCGGCCAAGTCCGCCGCCAAGAAGACGACTGCGGCCAAGAAGACCACCGCCGCGCGCAAGACCACCTCGTCCGCGGCGAAGTCGAGCGCCGCCAAGTCCACGGCCTCCAAGTCGGCTGCCTCCAAGTCGACCGCGTCCCGCTCCACGGCCACCAAGGCCTCGGTCCCGGAGACCGGTGCTGAGGCGGAGGCCAAGACCGAGTCGCTGGAGGAAGCTGTGAAGGCCCCGGCCAAGAAGACTCCGGCCAAGAAGACCGCCGCCAAGAAGACCGCCGCCAAGAAGCCGACCACGCGCAAGACGGCGGCCAAGGCCGCCGAGTCCGACGAGACCGCCGCCAAGGCCGCGCCCAAGACCACCCGCCGCAAGGCGGCCCAAGCCGAGCCGGAGGACAGCGCGGACGAGTACGAGGACGCCTCGGGAGAAGACCTCGACTCGGCCGATGAGGCCGATGATTCCGCGGAGGAGGGCGAGGACGTCGTCGTCCAGGGCGACGACGCCGAGAAGGCCCGCTCCGGCACCGAGGTCATCGCCAAGCCCACGGGCAAGGAGACCGAGTCCAAGTCGGACAAGGTCCGCGGCTTCGTGCTGTCCAACAACGACGATGACGACGCCCCCGCGCAGCAGGTTGTCTCCGCGGGCGCGACCGCCGATCCCGTCAAGGACTACCTGAAGCAGATCGGCAAGGTCGCGCTGCTCAACGCCGAGCAGGAGGTCGATCTCGCCCTGCGGATCGAGGCCGGCCTGTTCGCCGAGCACAAGTACAAGGGCGAGGAAGCGGACAAGCTGTCCAAGGAGGAGCGCAAGGCCCTGCGCTGGGTCATCCACGACGGCAAGCGCGCCAAGAACCACCTGCTCGAGGCCAACCTGCGCCTCGTCGTCTCCCTGGCCAAGCGCTACACGGGCCGCGGCATGCTCTTCCTGGATCTGATCCAGGAGGGCAACCTGGGCCTGATCCGCGCCGTCGAGAAGTTCGACTACACCAAGGGCTTCAAGTTCTCGACCTACGCCACCTGGTGGATCCGCCAGGCGATCACCCGCGCCATGGCCGATCAGGCCCGCACCATCCGCATCCCGGTGCACATGGTCGAGGTCATCAACAAGCTGGCCCGCGTCCAGCGCCAGATGCTCCAGGACCTGGGTCGCGAGCCCACCCCGGAGGAGCTGGCCAAGGAGCTGGACATGACGCCGGAGAAGGTCGTCGAGGTCCAGAAGTACGGCCGCGAGCCCATCTCCCTGCACACCCCGCTGGGCGAGGACGGCGATTCCGAGTTCGGAGACCTGATCGAGGACTCCGAGGCCGTCGTGCCCGCCGACGCCGTGAGCTTCACGCTGCTGCAGGAGCAGCTGCACTCGGTGCTCGACACACTCTCCGAGCGGGAGGCAGGGGTGGTCGCCATGCGCTTCGGGCTCACCGACGGCCAGCCCAAGACCCTGGACGAGATCGGCAAGGTCTACGGCGTGACCCGCGAGCGGATCCGCCAGATAGAGTCCAAGACCATGTCCAAGCTGCGCCACCCCTCGCGCTCGCAGGTCCTGCGCGACTACCTGGACTGATCCTCCTGCGCTGACCGCGCAGCGTCCTTCCGACGGCCCTCCCTCCGGCTGCCCCAGCGGCGGCGGAGAGGGGGCCGTCGTCGTATTCCCCGGGCGCTGCGCCGTCGGAGGCCGCCCGTAGGATCCGCAGCACCGAGAGAACACCTCAGGTGAGGAGCGGCCATGCGCCGAAGCATCGTCAACGATCCCGATCAGCTGGTGCCGCAGGCCCTCGAGGGCCTCGTGCTCAGCCACCCGCAGCTGCTGGAGCTAGAGGCCGAGCACCGCTGCGTGCGCCGCCGCGAGCCCGCTCAGGACAAGGTCGGACTGGTCTCCGGCGGGGGTTCCGGGCACGAGCCGCTGCACGCGGGGATGGTCGGGCGCGGCATGCTGGACGTGGCCGTTGCGGGCGCCGTGTTCACGAGCCCCACCGCGCTGCAGGTCCTGGAGGCCACGCGCGCCGCCGATTCGGGCCGCGGTGTCGTCCAGATCGTCAAGAACTACACCGGCGACGTCCTGAACTTCCGGATCGCGGACGAGATCACCGGCGACGATGACATCGAGACCGAGATCGTGCTGGTCGACGACGACCTGGCCACCGACTCCCCGCACGGCGGACCGGGCCGCCGGGGGACCGCCGCCACCCTGATCGTGGAGAAGCTGTGCGGGGCCGCAGCCGAGCAGGGAGCCGAGCTGAGCGAGGTCTCCGAGATCGGCCGCCGCGCCGCGGCCTCGGCGCGGACCATGAGCCTGGCGCTGTCCGCGGGCACCCCGCCGGCGGACGGGCGCCCCCAGTTCGAGCTCGAGGACCACGAGGTCGAGCTCGGCGTCGGCATCCACGGCGAGCGCGCGGCCCGCCGTGGCGAGTTCACCGACGCCGACGGGCTGACGGACCAGCTGCTTGACCCGCTGCTCGAGCAGCTGGGCCTGGAGCAGGGGCAGGAGCTGCTCGTGGTGGCCAACGGCCTCGGCTCGGCCACGCAGCTCGAGCTGAGCCTCGTGGCGCGAGCGGCGCACCATCGCCTCCGCGGCGAAGGACTGTCCGTCGGGCGCTGGCTCGTGGGCTCGTACGTCACGAGCCTGGACATGCACGGCGTGTCGATCACGCTGATGCCGCTGGATCCGCAGACCCGTCAGCTGTGGGACGCCCCCGTGCGCACCCCCGCCCTGACCTGGTGAGGAGCAGAAGATGACCGAGCAGGAGAGTTCCGGGACGGCTCAGGGCCTGGGCGAGGACTTCGGGCGCCGATTCGTGCAGGGCGTGCAGCGGCTGCTGGGCGAGAACGCCGAAGCCCTGGGCGAGCTGGACCGTCGAGCAGGCGACGGCGACTTCGGCACCAGTGTGCGCACCGCGCTGTCGCAGCTGGACAGGGAGACCGAGCAGGAGCAGCCGAGCACCTACCGGCAGTGGCTGAGCTCGCTGTATCGCGGCTGGCTCGCCGTGGGCGGCACCAGCGGTCCGCTGTTCGGCGTGTTCTTCCGAGAGCTGGCCAAGGCCGGTGAGGCGGACGGCACTCCGCAGGTGGAGGAGCTCGTCGAGGCCCTGGCTGCGGGGCAGGCGATCGTGCAGCGCTACGGCGAGGCCGAGGTCGGGGACAAGACGATGGTCGATGCCCTGGCTCCCGCAGTGGAGGCCATGCGCCGAAGCCTGCACGACGGCGAGCCTTCGGAGCACATCCTCGAAGCCGGCGAGGCCGCAGCGGTCAAGGGCGCTCGCAGCAGTGCTGAGAGCCTCGCCCGACGCGGTCGAGCCAGCTATGTGGGAGAGGCTTCGCAGGGGGTGATCGACCCGGGCGCCGCGGCCATGGCACTGGTGCTGGGCGCGGCTCGTGCCGCCGCTGACGCCGGTCGGGGCGAGCAGCACCCGCGGGAGGTCGACACCGCCTGGTTCGTCTGAGGGACGGGCCTTCCGGCGCAGACGCAGGGGGAGGGTCCTCTCCTACGTCACCGGGACGACGACCTAGCATGAGCCCAGAACCGTGTCGCATCCGGAAGCCGCCCGCGCTGCGGGGGCACGATATACAGGAGAGACCCATGACGCAGGAATCCACCCTCTCCGGATCGCCCATGGGCCTGAGCCGGGAGCCCGTGAGCAGCCTCGAGGTCTTCGAGGCCCAGCAGGTCCCCACGCTGGTGCTGAAGGTCCACGGCCAGCCGATGGACCGGATGCCGGAGGTCTTCGACACCGCCTTCCGCGCGATCTTCCCGGCCATGGCGCAGCACGGGCTGGCCCCCAGCGGACCGGCCTTCGCCCTGTACCACCGCGCCCCGGACGAGACCGCGGACTTCGAGGTCGGCATGCCCCTGACCGAGCCGAGCGAGTCCGTGATCGACGCCGCGGACGGAGTGCGGCTGGAGCCGTCGTGGCTGCCAGGAGGACGAGCGGCGCGGATCTCCCACCTGGGCGGGTACGACCAGCTGTCGACCGCCTGGGCCGGGTTCATGGGTCAGGTCGCCTCCGCCGGTGAGACCCCCGAGCTGCCGTTCTGGGAGGTCTACGTCACCGAGCCGACCCCGGAGATGGATCCGGCGGACCTGCGCACCGACCTGTTCACGCGGCTGGGCTGAGCCCGAGGCCTCCGGCACAGCCGAGGGCCCCGTTCACCGATCGGTGAACGGGGCCCTCGTGCCGGCTCAGCGCCCGCGCTGCAGGGGATCCTGAGTGTTCAGGAGATGCGCTCGGTCTCGTCCTGCCACTGGGCGGCCATGGGGCGCAGCTTGTCCTCGTTGGCACGGGCGTGGTGAGCGCAGAAGAGCAGCTCGCCTCCGGTGGACTCGAGGACCACGCGGACGTAGGCCTGGGCTCCGCAGGCGTCGCAGCGGTGGGTGGCGTTCAGTTCTGGGGTCTCAAGTGTTGGGTTCACGATTCCTCCTCGTGCTCGGAGTCCGTCGGATCGTGCGATGTCCGCGACGGATTCGTCTGGTCCAGCATCGACGCTGGGCCGATACCGCGCATCCGATGTGCTCGGTCCTGCGAGGCAGGGGGTGCGGCGGTTCGGACTATAGAACCACGCCGAGCCCCCGGGAGCTTCCCCGCGGCACGCGATTTCGCCCACCGCGCATCCGGTGAGCGCCGCGTCACGGTGGGGGCCCGTCGTCGATCGCAACGGGCAGCGGCCCGCGCGGTGTCGCCGAGCCGGTCTAGAGTGGTCTGGCCCGCGCGCCGCCGGGCGGCCGCGCCGTGTGCGGCCACCGCCGGCAGCCGCACGCACGATCGACATCAGCGAACCGCAGGAGCCTCCCCGCCGTGACCCCCTCGACCTCCGAGTACAACGCCCGCCACCTCTCGGTGCTGGAGGGCCTCGAGGCTGTGCGCAAGCGCCCCGGCATGTACATCGGCTCCACCGACGGCCGCGGGCTCATGCACTGTCTCTGGGAGATCATCGACAACTCGGTGGATGAGGCCCTGGCCGGCTACGGCCAGCAGATCACGGTGATCCTGCACAAGGACGGCTGCGTGGAGGTCCACGACGACGGCCGCGGCGTGCCGATCGACAAGGAGCCGCGCACCGGGCTGTCCGGTGTGGAGGTCGTGTTCACCAAGCTGCATGCCGGCGGCAAGTTCGGCGGCGGCTCCTACACGGCCTCCGGTGGCCTGCACGGCGTGGGCGCCTCGGTGGTCAACGCTCTGTCCTCGCGCCTGGACGTCCAGGTGGATCGCGGCGGCAAGACCTACCAGATGTCCTTCCGCCACGGGGAGCCGGGCCGATTCGAGGACAAGGGCGCTCCGAGCCCGCGGGCGGCCTTCGAGCCGTTCGTCTCGGGATCGGAGCTCGACGTCGTCGGCAAGGCCAAGCGCGGCGTCACGGGCACCCGCGTGCGGTACTGGGCGGACCAGCAGATCTTCACCCCGGACGCGCAGTTCTCCTACCAGGAGCTGGTCCAGCGCGCCCGCACGACCGCCTTCCTGATCCCGGGGCTGCGCATCACCGTGCGCGATGAGCGCCGCCTGCCGGGCACCGCCGGCGAGCTGGGCCCCCACGAGGAGGTCTTCCAGCACGACGGCGGCATCTCCGAGTTCGCCGAGTTCCTGGCCTCGGACGAATCCGTGACCGATGTCTGGCGCTTCCAGGGCGAGGGCACCTTCACGGAGACGGTTCCCGTGCTCGATGACTCCGGGCAGTCGCGGCTGCAGGACGTCGAGCGCACGTGCGAGGTCGATGTGGCTCTGCGGTGGGGGATCGGCTACGACACCGAGATCCGCAGCTTCGTGAACATCATCGCCACGCCCAAGGGCGGAACGCACCTCAGCGGCTTCGAGCAGGCGCTGGTCAAGGTCTTCCGCAAGCAGGTCGCCGCGAATGCGCGCAAGCTCAAGGCCGGCAGCGACAAGATCGAGAAGGACGACATCATGGCCGGGCTCACGGCCGTGCTGACCGTGCGCCTTGCGGAGCCGCAGTTCGAGGGCCAGACCAAGGAGGTGCTCGGCACGCCGGCGGTGCGCCAGATCGTCTCCAAGGTCGTGGAGAAGGAGCTCACGGCCGCGCTGACCTCTGGCAAGCGGGAGCAGAAGAACCAGGCCGGACAGGTCCTGGAGAAGGTCGTCGGCGAGATGAAGTCCCGGATCTCGGCGCGCCTGCACAAGGAGACCCAGCGGCGCAAGAACGCCCTGGAGACCTCGTCCATGCCGGCCAAGCTGGTCGAGTGCCGCTCGACCGACGTGCAGCGCTCCGAGGTCTTCATCGTGGAGGGCGATTCCGCGCTGGGCACCGCACGCTTGGCCCGCGATTCCGCCTATCAGGCGCTGTTCCCCATCCGCGGCAAGATCCTCAACGTCCAGAAGGCCTCGCTGCCGGACATGCTCGCCAACGCCGAGTGCGCCGCGCTCATCCAGGTCATCGGAGCGGGCTCGGGGCGCACCTTCGACCTCGACGCCGCCCGCTACGGCAAGGTCATCATGATGACGGATGCGGATGTGGACGGCGCCCACATCCGCACCCTGCTGCTGACCCTGTTCTACCGCTACATGCGTCCCCTGGTGGAGGCGGGCAAGGTCTATGCCGCCGTGCCTCCGCTGCACCGCGTGGAGATCATCAACAGCGGCTCGAAGGCCAACGAGATGGTCTACACCTACTCGGAGGCCGAGCTGCATCGCCTGCTGACCCGCCTCGAATCCGAGGGCCGCTCCTACAAGGAGCCGATCCAGCGCTACAAGGGCCTGGGCGAGATGGACGCCGATCAGCTGGCCGAGACCACCATGGACATCCGCCACCGCCTGCTGCGCCGGGTGACCATGAGCCAGGCCGAGGACGCCGAGCGCGCCTTCGGGCTGCTCATGGGCTCGGAGGTGGCCCCGCGCCGCGACTTCATCATCGAAGGCGCCGCTCGACTGGACGCCGAGCAGATCGACGCCTGAGTCCTTCGGCTCGGGCTCGATGCCCATTTCGTGCAACGCCGTGCCTGCGGCAGCTCCTGCGACCTACGCTGAATCCACACCCGCCCGGCGCAGCGCAGGAGCACCCATGGACACCACCGCCACCTCACAGGACCGCCGCCCGATCACCGTCACCGTTACGGGAGCCGCAGGGCAGATCGGCTACGCCGCGCTCTTCCGCGCCGGAGCCGGAGACCTGTTCGGTCCCCACCAGCCCGTGCGGCTGCGCCTTCTCGAGGTGCCGCAGGCGGCACGGGCGGCAGAGGGCGTGGCCATGGAGCTGTCGGACTGCGCCTTCGACCTCCTCGCCTCCGTGGACGTGTTCGACGACCCCGTCGCCGCCTTCGAGGGCAGCGAGCTCGGGCTGCTGATCGGAGCCCGGCCGCGCAGCAAGGGCATGGAGCGCGCCGATCTGCTCGAGGCCAACGCGGGGATCTTCTCCGAGCAGGGTCGGGCTATCGCCGCGGGGGCGGAGGAGAGCTTCCGGGCCGTCGTGGTGGGCAACCCGGCGAACACCAACGCGCTGATCGCGGCCTCCCACGCCCCCGAGCTGCCCGCCCAGCGCTTCACGGCGCTGACGCGACTGGATCATCTGCGGGCTCAGGCCCAGCTCGCCCAGGCCTGCGGCGGGGCGGCGCCGGACGTCGACGGCGTGGCGATCTGGGGCAATCACTCCGCGACCCAGTTCGTGGATCTCTCCCGAGCCACCGTGCGCGGCGTGCCGGCCGAGCAGGCGCTGGCCGAGCACGGACTGGGGCAGGACTGGATCGCCGAGACCTACATCCCGGCCGTGGCCCAGCGCGGCGCCGAGATCATCGAGGTGCGCGGCGGCTCCTCCGTGGGCTCCGCAGCCCACGCGCTGATCTCGCACGTCCGCCAGTGGAGCCAGGGCACGCCGGAGGGAGAATGGACCTCCATGGCGGTGGCCTCCGACGGCGCCTACGGCGTGCCGGAGGGGATCGTCAGCTCCTTCCCCGTGACCTGCTCGGACGGGCAGTGGTCCATCGCGGACGACTGGCGGATCGACGACTTCGCCCGCGAGCGCATCGATCGCTCGGTGGCCGAGCTTCTCGCCGAGCGCCAGGCGGTGGCCGACGCAGGGCTGCTGGGGCCCGGCCGCTGAGCCCACCGGCTCGGTGAGGCTGCGCCCTGCGCGCCGGGCCCGGGTTGCCAGGGATTGCCAGTGCCGCAGGGCACGAGAGGAGCTCGGCACGGCCCTGACCTGGTGCGCTGCGGCTGTGATCGACGTAACACCGCGCCGGCCCCGTCCGAGCCTCGAGGCGCTCGCGGGCGAGCGTAGGCTGGAAGTCGTCTGAGGCGAGGCCCGTGATCGTCCGGCGCACAGCCGGCAGGGCCCCGCGAGGAGTCGCATGGACATCGTCGAGATCGCTCGGTGGCAGTTCGGGATCACCACCGTCTACCACTTCATGATGGTTCCGCTGACGCTGGGACTGGGTGCCGTCGTCGTGTGGTTCAACCTGCGCTGGGTGCGGCTGCGCCGCCCGGAGGACCTGCGGCTGACCAAGTTCTGGGGAAAGCTCTTCCTGATCAACTTCATCATGGGCGTGGCCACGGGCCTGGTCCAGGAGTTCCAGTTCGGGATGGCCTGGTCGGAGTACTCGCGCTTCGTGGGCGATGTCTTCGGCGCCCCGCTGGCCATGGAGGGACTGCTCGCGTTCTTCGTGGAGTCCACGTTCCTGGGCCTGTGGATCTTCGGCTGGGACAAGCTGCGCCCGGCGGTCCACGCGGCCTGCCTCGCCATGGCGGTGATCGCCTCGTGGCTCTCGGCGTTCTTCATCATCGTGGCCAACTCGTGGATGCAGCATCCGGTCGGCTACGAGATCATCGACGGCCGCCCCATCCTGAATGACATCGGCGCCGTGCTGACGAACTCGACAGCGGTGGTGGCGATCATCCACACCCTGTTCGGGGCGATCGCCGTGGCCGGGTCCTTCCTGCTGGGCATCGCCTGGTACAAGCTGTGGCGCCGCCGGGCGGACGGCCTCGACACCGTGGATGCCGACGGCGTCGTCGTCGTGGGGGAGCTGCCCACCGGGGGACGCGACCGCACCGACTACCGGGTGTGGTGGCGCTCGCTGCGCGTGGGGATCCTCATCGGGATCATCGGCTTCCTGGGGACGGCGTTCTCCGGACATGCGCAGGCGCAGCTGATGATCCACCAGCAGCCCCTGAAGATGGCCTCCGCGGAAGCGGCCTGCCACGACGGCACCGCGTTCTCGGTGCTCACGATCGGCTCGCCGGGCGACGCGTCCTGCGACAACGTGCACACCCTCCTGGAAGTGCCCAGCCTGCTGTCCTTCCTGGCCTACAACAACTTCACGACCGACGTGGCGGGGCTGAACACGCTGCAGCCCGAGTACGAGCAGGAGTACGGCACGAACCTGGCCGACGACGAGCTCTACGGCGACCGAGCCGGTGAGCAGATCGAGTACCAGCCCCTCATGGAGGTCACCTACTGGGGCTTCCGCCTGATGATCACCTTCGGCGCTCTGGCGGCCGTGGCCTGCGCCGGTGCCTGGTGGCTCACGCGCAAGGGCACGGTGCCCCTGTCGAAGGGGCTGATGGGCCTGGGCGTCGTGGGCATCCTGGCCCCGTTCGGGGCCAATGTGGCGGGCTGGGTCTTCACGGAGATGGGCCGGCAGCCCTTCGTCGTAGCACCCAATCCGGACCTGCCGCTGGATCAGCGGATCTTCATGTTCACCGAAGCCGCGGTCTCGCCGAACGTCACGGCCGGGGAGCTGCTGTTCTCGCTCGGCAGCCTCCTGCTGCTGTACGGGGTGCTCATGGTCGTGGAGGTCGCGCTGATCGCCAAGTACGTGCGCACCGGCGTGGTCGCGGCCATGCCCGAGCTGGTCGAGCACGAGGACCACGACGACGACGGCTCCCGGGACGACGTCCTGGCCTTCGCCTACTGAGGAGACGAGAGATGTTCGAGCAGTTCGCGGGACAGCCGGGTCTGGCCACGGCGTGGTTCCTCGTCATCGGCTTCTTCTGGATCGGCTACGTGGTCCTGGACGGCTTCGATCTGGGCGTCGGCATGCTCATGGGGCGGATCTTCGCCCGTGACGACCGGGAGCAGCGCGTGCTGCTCAACACGATCGGGCCGGTGTGGGACGGCAACGAGGTCTGGCTGGTCACCGCCGGAGCGGCCACCTTCGCCGCCTTCCCGCACTGGTACGCGGCCCTGTTCTCCGGGCTCTACCTCCCTCTGACCCTGGCCCTGATCGCGCTGATCCTGCGCGCGGTGTCCATCGAGTACCGCGGCAAGGGCTCCTCGGAGGCGTGGTCGCGGCGCTGGAACGCCATCACCGCGTGGTCCTCCCTGGCGATCGCGTTCCTGATCGGCGCGCTGCTGAGCATCACCGCCACCGGTCTTCCGCTGAACGACAACGGCGACCGCGTGGGCGGGCTGCTGTCGTGGCTGAGCTGGCAGGCGGTGCTCGGCGGGCTCGGCATGGTCGGCTTCTGCCTCATCCACGGCCTGGCCTTCGTGGCCCTGAAGACGGACGGGCCCGTGCGCGAGCGCGCCGGCGCGCTGCTGGTGCGCGCCCTGCCCGCGGGCGTCCTGCCGCTGGCCGCCCTGGTCGTCGTGGTGCAGCTGGCCACCGGCTCGACGCTGTCCTGGCTGAGCACCTGCCTGGCGGTGATGTCGGTCGCGGCGGCCTGGCTGGCGGGGACGCGCCGGCGCGAGGGCTGGAGCTTCGCCGGGATGGCCGGGTTCGCGGCTCTCGGCCTGCTGGCCGTGTTCACCGCCATGTACCCGGCCGTGCTGCCCACCACACTGGCCGGCGCGCCCGATCTGACGATCACCTCGGCCTCTTCCTCGCCGTACACGCTCACGGTCATGACGTGGGTGGCCGGCTTCGGGGTCCCGTTCCTGCTGGCGTATCAGAGCTGGACGTACTGGGTCTTCCGACGACGCCTGCGCGCCGAGCATCTGCCCTCCGGCGGCGATCATGCGGATCTGACCACCATGCCCACGCGCGCCGGTGCCTGAGCGCAGCGCGTCGCAGCACACCGCTGCCGGGGCGAGCTCTCCCGAGCAGCCCGGTGCGCAGCATCCGAGCGACGGCGGGCTGGGCCCTGAGCAGCCGGGAGCCGCGCGCCGCGCTTCGGGCCGCCCGCCGCTGGGCCCGCAGGCCCGTCGCATCCTGCCGCTGCTGGGTGCGCTGAGCCTGGTCCGGACGCTGGGCATGATCGCCTTCGCCACCGGGCTCGGCGCCCTGATCGCGGCCCTGGCCGCCGACGGCTTCGCCGCCCAGGCCGCGCAGGGCACGACCAGCTCGCAGGGACTGGCCGAATTCATCGGCACCGGCCTGGTCCGCATCGACGGACTGCTTCCGGGAGCCTGGCTCGGCGACGGCCCGTGGTGGAGCTGGCCCGGGCTCTGGCTCGCCGCGCTCGGCGCGACGCTGCGGGCACTGGCGCAGTGGGGCACCGCGGTGGCAGCCCGTCGTGGCGCTGCCGGCACCATCTCCCAGATCCGCTCGCGCCTGATCCTGCGCCTGCTCGAGAGCGGATCGTCGACCACCGGCTCCGAGGCCCCGTCGGCCGGGCCCGAGGACCACGCGGGGGCTGCCGCAGTGCTGGTCTCGCGCGGGCTCGGGGCGCTCGACGACTACTACGTCCGCGCCGTGACCGCCATGGTCGCCACCGGGGTCGCTCCGGCAGTGCTGTGGCTGTGGATCCTGCTGCACGACGGGGTCAGCGCCCTGATCGTGGCGCTGACGCTGCCGCTCGTGCCCGTGTTCATGATCCTCATCGGGCGCACCACGCAGGATCAGACGCGGCGCGCGCAGGACGCCCAGCTGCGCCTGTCGCGCCACATCGTGGAGCTGGCTCGCGGGCTGCCCGTGCTCGTGGGCCTGCGCCGCGACCGCGCCCAGGCCCGCGCGCTCGCGGATCTGGACGACGAGCACCGTCGCAGCACCATGCAGACCCTGCGCTCGGCCTTCCTGTCCTCGCTGGCCCTCGAGCTGATCACCACGCTGTCGGTAGCTCTGGTGGCCGTGTTCATCGGCGTGCGGCTGGTCGAGGGCGGCATGGGCCTGGACACCGCCGTGATGGTCCTGCTGCTGGCCCCGGAGTGCTATCAGCCCCTGCGCGATGTCGGCACCGCCTACCACCAGTCGCAGGAGGGCGTCGAGGCCCTGCGCCGCTCCGAACGGCTGCTGTCGAGCCCGTCCGGAGAGCCGGCGACCGAGCGGGCCTCCGCGGCCGAGCGGCCGGAATCGGCAGGCACCGCAGCGGTCGCGACTGAGGGGCAGCCCGCTCAGCTGCTGGTGGAGGGGCTGCGAGTCCGCAACGACGGCCGCGCCGAGACGATCGGGCCGCTGGATCTCAGCGCCTCGGCAGGGCGGATCACCACGCTGAGCGGCCCGTCCGGGGCCGGCAAGACCACCGTCGTCTCGGCGATCGCCGGGCTGATCCCTCGGGCTCCTCGTCGTGGCGCCGATCGGCGCGACCGGTCCGGTTCGGGCGCCGAGCCGGGGCACCAGGACCCCGCGGCCGCCGGCGTGATCGACGGGCGCATCGTGCTGCCCGGCCCGGTGCGCCTGGTGCCTCAGGCGCCGGCCTTCGTGGCGGGGACGGCGCTCGATGAGATCGCCCTGTGCCTGGCGCCCGAGCACGCGGCGGCCTTCCTCGAGGCGCAGCCCACGATCCCGAGTCGCGGTGCGCAGCCGGAGCCGGGCTCCTCCGAGCATGCCCTGACGGAGGGGCCGAGCGGACCGTCGGTGCTCGCAGGCCGCACGCGCGCGGCGTCGCTGCTGGCCGGCGTCGGGCTGTCCGGTCTGGAAAAGCTCGCCCCGGAGGCTCTGAGCGCGGGCCAGGCCCGGCGTCTGGCCGTTGCCCGCTGCATGGCCTCCGTCGAGGCGCTGGAGCGCACCAGCCCCGGGGAGACCGTCACCGTGCTGGTCGACGAGCCGACCGCCCACCTCGACCAGGACGCCGCCGGCATGATCACCGCCGGGCTGCGGGGGATGGCACGGGCCGGTGCGATCGTCGTGGTCGTGACGCACGACGAGGGCCTGACCGGCGACGCCGATCACCGCCTCGAGCTCTCGGCACGGGGGGCCCGGGTCCTCCCGGACTCCGATCGGCGGCCGTCGTGCTCCGGACCCCATGAGAACGCGGACCCCGTCGAGACCGACGCAGTGCAGCGCGGACACGCTGCGGAGGCGGACGCGCCGGGCGAGCAGCCGGACGACCGCGGGCAGCGGCTGCCAGGACCCTTCGCCACGGTGCGCACGGTCCTGCGCCTGAGCGGGATCTCCTGGTCCCGGGCCGTGCTCAGCGCAGCCCTCGCCGTGGCCGCGATCGGCTTCGGCGCCGCGCTGACCGCGCTGTCGGGCTGGCTGATCGTGCGGGCGGCACAGCAGCCCGGGATGATGTACCTGCTGGTCGCGGTCACCGGGGTGCGCTTCTTCGGTCTGGGGCGTGCCGTGCTGCGCTACCTCGAGCGGCTCATGAGCCACGACGTCGCCCTCCGGGCAGCCGGGCGCCTGCGCCTGGGGGCATGGGAGGCCACCGGCCGCACAGCGCTGGGGCTGCGCGCCATGCTCACGGGGGAGGTCTTCCTGGACCGGCTGATCACCCGCATCGAGGACCTGCGCGATGCGCTGCCCCGGATCCTGCTTCCCCTCGCCGCGCTGGGCCCGGTGCTCGCGGGATCCGTCGTCGTCTGCCTGCTCACGGTCCCTCAGGCCGTGGCACCCGTCGCCGGCGCGGCGGTGCTCAGCGCCGCGGCGGGGCCGACGCTGCTGCGCGGGCTCGACGCGCGCGCGGAGGCCCGTCAGCACGAGGCCGCGGCGGCCGCGCTGCGCCTGAGCTCACGGGCGCTGCAGGCCGCACCGGATCTGCGGGTCGCGCAGCTGGGCGCCGCCGTGGGTGCCGCCGTGCGAGCCCAGGACAACCGGGGGCGGCGCGCCGCCCAGCGCGCGGCCTGGGTCAGCGGCCTGGGCGAGGGGCTCGCCGTGCTGATCTGGTTCGCGGCCGCGATCGCCGTCGTGCCCCTGGCCTGGGGGCCCGTGGCCTCGGGGGAGGTCTCGGCCGCCGTGGCCGCGATCCCCGTGCTGCTGTGCACCGCCATGGTGGAGCCGGTCGCCCAGGGCTTCGAGGCGGCGCGCCAGTGGCCGCACTTCGCAGCACTGGTGCGGGCGGTCGGACGGACCCAGCCTGCTGCGCATCCCGCTCGGCCGGAGGAGACGGACGAGCCGGGGGCGCGGGACGGCATCGTGGACGGGTTCGAGCGCCTGGAGGTGGAGGGGCTCAGCGCTCGGTGGCCCGGGATGCACCGCGATGCCTTCTCGCGGCTCAGCGGGCAGATCCGTCCGGGACGCTGGTGGGGCATCACGGGGCCGTCGGGCTCCGGCAAGTCCACCGCGCTGGCCGTGCTGCTGGGCTTCCTCCCACCGAGCTCCGGGACGATCCGCCTCGACGGGCAGCCGATGCCGTCGCAGCGTCTGCGCGGTGTCTCCGCGTGGTGCCCGCAGGACGCATACATCTTCGACTCCACCCTGCGCGGCAACCTCTCCCTGGCCCGGGAGCGTGCGGAAGCCCCCACCGACGCGCAGATGCTCGAGGCGCTGGAGAGGGTGGGCCTGGGCGGATTCGCGGCCGGTCTGCCCGAGGGCCTCGAGACGAAGGTGGGAGCAGGCGGTCAGCGGCTCTCGGGAGGACAGCGCCAGCGACTGGCCGTGGCCCGCGCCATGCTCACGCGCTCGCCGGTGCTGCTGCTGGACGAGCCCACGGCGCACCTGGACGCGCCCACAGCACGTCAGGTCATGGCCGCCCTGCACGAGGGCGCGCATGCGGCCGACGCCCAGGGCGTGGTGATCATCTCGCACCGGCCGGAGGACGTGCGCCGCTGCGATGCCCTGACCCGGCTGAGCTGAGCAGGGCTCCGCTCGTCCTGGGAGGGGCAGGGCTCAGACGAGACCGCCTCGGACGGGCTTCAGAGCCGCGCGGCGCGCAGGAAGTCGCTGTGCACCTGAGCACCGAGCTGGAACGTGGCCGTCCCCACCCGCTGCAGCCCGGCGCGCTCGTAGAAGGCGTTGGCGCGCTCGTTGCGGTCGTTGACCTGCAGCCACAGGAAATCGGCGCCGATCCGCCGCCCCAGCTCGAAGCACTCCCGCATCATGGCGGTGGAGGCTCCCGTGCCGCGCGCCTCGGGCAGCAGGTAGAACTTGGACAGGAACAGGCCCCTGCCCTGCACGAGCGGCTGGGAGCGGTCCAGGCCGTCGTCATCGGGCAGGGCCTTGTCGAGCAGCAGCAGGGCGTAGCCGATCGGCGTGCGCTCCTGACGGGCGATCAGCACCCGGCTGGCCGCAGCGTCCAGGTGGCCGCGGAAGGCCTCCTCGGACAGGCTCGTGGCCACGAACTCGTCGATCGCGGCCGGGTCGGCATTTTCGGGCGTGGCGTGCACGAAGGTGCGCCGGGCGATCTCGTGCAGCGCGGCGGCATCATCCAGCTCCGCGCGCTCGATCACGACCTGGGGCTGCTCGGGGCTCATGCCTGCTCCTCGCTCTCGGCATCGCCGTCGGCGCCCTCGGCAGCGGACGCGGCGGAGGACACCGGGCTCCACGCAGGGCCGATCGCGTCCGGCAGCTGCTCCACGCCCACGCCGGAGCCGTCGCGGCGTCCGAACTCGGTGGGCAGGCTGCGGGCCACGCCGGCGGCGGAGACCGCCTTGGCGGGCCCGTGCCCGGCCCAGGCGAGCACGAGGCCGGTCTCTCCGCTGAGCAGCCGCTGGCAGCGCACACCGGCGGTCGCGCGGCCCTTGGACGGGTACTCGGACAGGGGAGTGACCTTCACGGAGTAGCCGCCCATCTCTGGCAGCGCCTCGGAGGAGCGCGCGTAGGTGACCACGCGGGCGTCGGGATCCTGCGAGGCCACCGGCCCGAAGAACACGACGGAGTCGTCGTCGGCGAGCTTGATGCCCGCCACGCCGCCGGCGGTGCGGCCCTGGGCGCGCACCAGCTCGGCGGAGAACGTCAGCAGCTTGGCCTGCGCGGTGATGAACACGAGCTGGGCCGAGTCGGGAGCCGGGCCCATGCCCACGACCTCGTCGCCGTCCTTGAGGCTGATGACCTCCCAGTCGTCGCGGTTCAGCGGGTGATCCGGGTTCAGCCGCTTGACCACACCCTGACGGGTGCCCATGGCCACGACCTCGTTCAGCGCGGCGAGTCCGATCAGGCGCTCGCCCTTGGCCAGGGACAGGAAGTCCTTGGCGGCGGTGCCCTCCTCGAGCCGGGGCGCGCCGTCGTAGGAGCTCAGCGCCGGAAGGTCCATCACGGGCACGCGGATCATCCGCCCGCTCGAGATCAGCGCGCCGATCTCCCCGCGGGCGGAGGTGGCCACCACGGAGCGGAGGGCATCGTGCTTGAGCCGGCGCCCCGGCTCTGCCAGCGGCGTGCGGTCGTTCGTGCGCGCCATGCGCCCGGTGCTGGAGAGGAAGACCCAGCAGGGGTCGTCGGCGATCTCCAGCGCGGGCCCGGCCGCGGCCTTGGCGGCGGGGGCGGCCAGCAGCGCGGGAGCCTCATCGGCCTCGAGCAGGCGGGTGCGGCGGTCGTCGCCCAGCAGCTCGGCGACGGCGGCGAGCTCACCGGAGACGACCTCGCGCAGCCGGTCCTCGGAGTCCAGGATGGCCTCGAGCTCTGCGATCTCCCGCTCCAGCTCCTCCCTCTCCCGCTCGAGCTCGATCCGGGAGAACTTCGTGAGCTGGCGCAGGCGCAGCTCGAGGATGTGATCGGCCTGCAGCTGCGTGAGATCGAAGATCGTCATGAGGCGCTCGCGGGCCTCGGCAGTCTGATCCGAGCTGCGGATGATCTGGATGACCTCGTCGATGTCCACGATCGCGATCAGCAGGCCCTCGACCAGGTGCAGCCGGTCGCGGCGCTTGCCCAGGCGGTGCGCGGTGCGACGGCGCACGACCGTGAGCCGGTGCTGGTTGTACACGCGCAGCATCTCGAGCAGCCCCAGCGTCTGGGGGCGGCCGTCGACCAGGGCCACGTTGTTGATGCCGAAGGACTCCTCGAGCGGCGTGTGCTTGTACAGCGCCGCGAGCACCGCCTGCGGATTGAAGCCGTTCTTGATCTCGATGACCAGGTTCAGCCCCTTGGTCCGGTCGGTCAGATCCACCACGTCCGAGATGCCGGTGAGCTTCTTGGACTGGACCGCGGACTTGATCCGGTCGATGACCTTCTCCGGGCCGACCATGTACGGCAGCTCGGTGACCACGATGCCCTGCTTGCGGGCGTTGACCTGCTCGATCGAGACGGCGGCCCGCGTCTTGAAGGAGCCGCGGCCAGTGCGGTAGGCGTCCCGGATCCCGTCCAGCCCCACGATCTGCCCGCCGGAGGGCAGATCGGGCCCGGGGATGTGCTTCATGACGTCCTCGAGACTGGCCTCGGGGTGCTCGAGCAGGTGGCGCGCGCCGGCGACGGCCTCGCGCAGGTTGTGCGGGGCCATGTTCGTGGCCATGCCGACCGCGATGCCGGTGGTCCCGTTGACCAGCAGGTTCGGGTAGGCGGCCGGCAGCACGGAGGGCTGCATGAACTGGTTGTCGTAGTTCGGCACGAAGTCCACGACGTCCTCGCCGAGATCCGCCGTGAGCTGCAGCGCCGCCGGCGCCAGCCGGGCCTCGGTGTAGCGCGAGGCCGCCGGGCCGTCGTCGAGGGAGCCGAAGTTGCCGTGCCCGTCCACCAGGGGCATGCGCTGGGCGAAGGGCAGGGCCATGCGCACCATGGCGTCGTAGATCGCGGAGTCGCCGTGGGGGTGCAGCTTGCCCATGACCTCGCCGACCACGCGGGCCGACTTCACATGACCGCGATCCGGGCGCAGGCCCATCTCATCCATCATGTAGAGGATGCGCCGCTGGACGGGCTTGAGGCCGTCGCGGGCGTCGGGCAGGGCCCGGGAGTAGATCACGGAGTACGAGTACTCGAGGAACGAGTCCTCCATCTCCCGCGTGACGTCGATGTCGACGACGTTGCCCTCGAAGTCCGCGGGCAGCTCGTCGAGCGCGGACTTCTGGGCCTTGCTCCTGCGTGGGGCCATGGGGTGGTGCTTCTCCTCAGCCGCGGTCCGGCGCCGCGATCGATGGGCGCGGAGACCGCGCGCGGAACTGTTGCCCGAGACCAGTGCTCGGGAGCGAATCCTCTGTAGCCTTCAGTCTATGGTCCCGGATACCGCACCCGCCGACAGCCCCCAGCCCTCCGGCCAGCAGACCGCGCCCGACTCGGGCTATCCCAAGCACTGGGAGGCGGACGTCGTCCTTCGCGACGGCGCCACCGCGCACCTGCGGCCCATCCGCCCGGAGGATCAGCAGCTGCTGCTGGACATGTTCCACCAGCAGTCCGAGAACACGATCTACCTGCGGTTCTTCTCCCACAAGACCACGCTGACCCGCCGCGAGCTGGCCCGCTACACCACGGTGGATCACCGCGACCGCGTGTGCTTCGTGATCCTGCTGGGCACGCAGCTGATCGGCGTGGGCCGCTACGACCGTGCGGGCAGCGCCCCGGAGGCCGAGGTCGCGTTCCTGATCTCGGATGCGCACCAGGGCCGCGGGATCGGATCCATCCTGCTCGAGCACCTGGCGGCCGCCGCCCGGGAGAACGGCATCGACCGCTTCACGGCGGAGGTGCTGCCCGAGAACCGCTCGATGCTGCACGTGTTCGTGAAGGCCGGCTACGACGTCGCCCGGCGCTTCGACGACGGCGTGGTGGCCCTCGACTTCTCGATCGACCCCACGGAGCGGTCCCTGTCCGTGATGGCCTCGCGCGAGCACCGCGCCGAGGCCCGCTCCACGGCCCGGCTGCTCACCCCGAGCTCGATCGCTGTGGTGGGCGCGTCGTCGGATCCGACGAACGGCGGGCACACGGTCGTGGCGAACCTGGTAGCCGGCGGGTACACGGGCAGGCTCTACGGCGTGAACCCCACGCCCTTCGAACAGGAGGGCATGACGTACGCTGCGAGCCTCGAGGACATCGACGGCGAGCTGGACCTGGCGATCGTCACGGTGCCCATGGACGCGGTGCTCGAGGTCGTCGAGGCGTGCGGGCGCGCCGGTGCCCACGCGGTCGTGGTGATGACCGGCGGCTGGGCGGAGTCCGGCCGCGAGGGCGCCCAGCGCCAGCAGCGGCTCGTGGCCGTCGCCCGCCGCCACGGCATGCGGGTCGTCGGGCCGGCTTCGCTCGGCGTGGCCAACCACAGCGCGGAGATCTCCATGGACGCCACGGTGCTGCCGGCCGTGCCGGGGGAGGGAACCCTGGGGCTGTTCAGCCAGTCCGGCGCTCTGGGCATGCTGCAGACCTCGGCTGCGCTGCGGCATCGCGTGGGCGTGTCGACCATGGTCTCGGCCGGCAACCGCGGCGACGTCTCCGGCAACGACATGATGCAGTTCTGGGAGGACGACCAGGCCACCGCGGTGTGCGGGCTGACCCTGCAGTCCTTCGGCAACCCCCGCAAGTTCTCGCGCATCGCCCGTCGCCTGGCCCTGACCAAGCCGGTCGTGGTCGCCAAGTCGGACGTCGCCGGGCTGCGCCTGCCGCCCGGGCACACGGGCCGCACCACCGAGGCCCCCGCTGGGGCGCTGGATGCCATGCTCGACCAGGCCGGGGTCATCCGGGTGCCCACCTCCGATCTGCTGATGGACACCGCGGCGGTGGGCACCTCCCAGCCGCTGCCGCGCGGTCAGCGCACCTCCCTGGTCTCCAACGCCATGGCACTGGCCAGGCTCATGGAGGACACCGCCACGGGGCTGCAGATGCCCCTGGCCCGCCTGCGCGACCGCGTGGACACCTCCATGGGCGGCCAGCAGGCCCTGCAGGCCCTGGTGCGCGAGGTCGCCGAGGCCGTGGCGGATCCGCGCAGCGACGCCGTGGTGGTCGCGACCATGCCGATCCGCGGCATCTCCGGCGACGAGCTCGCCGACGCCGTGTGCGCCGCGATCGCGCAGCGGGGCGAGGACGACGAGTGCGCCGCCAAGCCCGTGGTGCTGGCCGTCACCGGCGATATCGCCGACGGCGCCTCCTCGCGGGTGCACACGGACCCGCAGGGCCGCACGCTGCCGGTCTTCCAGGCGCCGTCGGCGGCCGTCTCCGCGCTGCACGGCCTGCAGCGCTGGGCCCGCTGGCGCGACGAGGAGGACGATCTGGTCACCGTCCCGGAGGACATCGACGCCGAGGGCGCCGAGGCCATGATCGAGCGCTGGTCGCAGGAGGTGCGCGGCGAGATGCTGCTGCGCCTGGACCGGGAGCGGACGGCGCAGCTGCTGGGCGCCTACGGCATCTCGGTGCTGCCCACCGCGCGCTTCACGGACATCGACGACGGCCTGGCCGCCGCGGCACGGATGGGCTACCCCGTGGTCCTCAAGGCCGCCGACGAGCATCTGCGCAGGCGCCTGGATCTGGGCGGCGTGCGTCTGAGCATCGACACGCCCGAGCAGCTGCGCGAGGCTGCGACCTCCATGCGCAGGGAGATCGGCGCGGGCACCGAGCAGCTGGACGTCCAGGCCATGGCACCCACCGGCCAGGCCGTGGTCCTCACGGCCACGGAGGACCCGCTGATCGGCCCCGTGCTCTCCTTCGGCGTCTCAGGAGACGCCGTGTCGCTGCTGGATGACCTGGCCCATCGCGTGCCGCCGCTGACCGATCTGGAGATCCGTCGCATGGTGCGCGAGCCCAAGGCCGCGCGGAAGCTCTTCGGCCACGAGGGACAGCCGCCGCTGGATGTCGCACGGCTCGAGGAGCTGATCATGCGGGTCTCGCTGCTGAAGGATCGCCACCCGCAGATCGCCCGGCTCGAGCTGAACCCGGTACTGTTGTCCAGTCAGCGGCTGACGGTGCTGGATGCCGACATCCGACTGGGCAACGCCCAGGACCGAACGGACAGTGCACGACGAGCGATGCGGAGGTGAGCGGGCCATGAGCGATACCATCGCCGGCCGGTACACGCTCATCGATCCCATCGCCCGCGGCGGCTCCGGGACGGTCTGGCGGTCCTGGGACCAGCGGCGCAACCACGTGTGCGCCGCAAAGGTCCTGCGCCAGCGCGACTCCGCCGACCTCCTGCGCTTCGTGCGCGAGCAGTCCGTGAAGATCGATCACCCGCATGTGCTGGCCCCCTACGGCTGGGCGGCCGAGGACGAGCACGTCGTGATCGCCATGGATCTCAGCGACGGCGGCACCCTGGAGAACGCGATCCAGGACCACGGCGCCTTCTCGGACAAGGTGGCCGAGGAGATCCTGCGCCAGCTGATCTCGGCTCTGCAGTTCGTGCACGCGGAGGGCTGGATCCACCGCGACGTCAAGCCCGCCAACCTCATGATGGATGCCACGGGCACGGGGCGACCCCTGGCTCGACTGGCCGACTTCGGCATCGCCACGCAGGGCGAGGACGCCCGCCTGACCCGTATCGGCACGGTCGTGGGAACACCCGGCTACATCGCCCCCGAGCTGCTCGAGGGAGCGGATCCGGATCCCTCGCAGGACCTCTTCGCCGCCGGCGTGGTGGCCATGCGCATGGTCCGCCCGGACGCCGAGCGCGGCATCACCCCCACCCCCGGGGACGCCCTCGAGGCCTTCGGCGAGGACTCCCTGCTGGGTGCCGAGGTGGCGGCGCTGCTGGACCCCGATCCCGCGGTGCGCCACGACGGCGCCCTGTCGCTGATGGAGCGGCTCGAGTCCTCTGCCGAGGAGGACTTCGGGCAGGCGACCACCCGCGACGGCGAGACCTTCGAGATCTTCCAGACCCTGGACCCGCTGCCGGAGGCCTGGCAGGACATCGTCTCGGGCCACGCCGAGCCGCCCAAGCAGGAGCGCACCGGGGAGAACATCTCGCAGTCCGGTGAGGCCGGAGAGCGCACCCCGAGCACCACGATCGTCCCGCAGCAGCCCGGCGCCCAGCGGATCGACGCCCCCGCGGGCGGCCGCCTCAGCGGAGGCTTCGGCACGCCTCCGCCCGGTGGCGTGCCGCTCGTCGGGCCCAGCTCAGGCCCGGCCGGCACGGCGCTGAGCGGCATGCCCTCGGGCCTGGGCGGCGATGGCCGTGAAGTCCCGGCGCAGGCCCCGCCCGTGGGCGGCGGGACGGCGAGCGCTGCCGTGCAGGGTCCGCTGCCGCAGGGCCAGCACAGCCGAGCTGCTCTGCTGGGCACCGTCCCGGCCGCGGATTCGGGCCGTGCGACGGCCCCTCAGCGCAGCATCTCGTGGGCCGGCGCCCACACGCCGGCCTCGGTCCCCGTCCGCCCGCAGGATCAGCCGGCCCACGTGCCGGGCGCTGCAGGAGGAAGCGCCGGGGCGACCCTGCGCGAACAGCCCTCGAGCCCCAGCACCGCCCCCGGGGCGCAGGTGCCGCTCGGCGGTGCGTCCCAGGGCAGCGCCCCTGCTGGCGGCGCCTCCCGGACCACCGGCTACACGGCGGCGTCGGCCTATTCCGGGGGTGCCTCAGGGAGCCCGGCCGCGGGGTCGTCGCGCTCCGGTGCCAAGAGCGGTCCGCTGTCGTTCATGGGAGTCAACGGCGCCGGCGGCTGGGTCGTCATCGGCTGCGTGGGCGCGGTGCTCCTCGCGGCCGCGATCCTGATCGTGGTGCTGATGAGCCCCGGGGGCAGTGAGGACCCGCCCCCGGCCGATCCCACCTCGAGCGGCACGGAGGAGTCCACCGGCGTTCCCACCACGTACGTCACCCAGGACCCCGAGGACGGCGGCATGGGCGGCACGCAGCTCGGCGGCTCCGGCGGCGACTCCTTCGGCGGCTGATCCCCGGCAGGCGGTGACAGGGCGAGTACCCGCAGCACGAGCAGCGCCCTTCTCGCAACTCGCAGACACGTCCCTTCAGGAGGGAACCAGGCAGATGACGCAGTCAGGACCGCGCGGCGAGCAGCTGCGCCAGGACATCGAGCGCGCCGGCTACTACCCGCAGCTCGTGATCGACGTGATGGCCGACGCCCTGGACGGGGCGGCCCCGGAGTCGCACCTGGTCCAGCTGGAGACCACCTTCGACCGCGATGAGGTCCACCGCCACATCACAGTGCTCGTGCTCGCAGAGGGCCTGCTGCACATCACGCACGTCGATGATCAGGAGTACGACCAGGAGGGCCAGGAGGTGCTGGCCCTGGCCTCGACCGAGTCCGTGGCCGCCTCCCGGGTGAACTCCGTGACGCTGACCTACGCGTACTACAAGCCGCAGCAGTACCGCACCGGCCACCCGATCAGCGAGGTCAACCTCAACATCGCCTGGACCGGCACCCGGAACATCGATCTGCAGCCGGCCGGCTGCGAGGACCCCCAGTGCGAGGCCGACCACGGCTACACGGGAGTCAGCGCCGTGCAGGACGTCTCTCTGCGGATCAGCGCCGAGGCCGACGGCGTCGAGGCGGTCGAGGGCGCCCGCGAGTTCGCCCGCAGCCTGCGCCGCAGCGCCGTGGAGCGGGTCGGACGATGACCGGCTCCGCCGGCGACTCAGCCGGGGCGGACTTCTGGGCCGTCCCGCCGGAGCAGGAGCCTCAGGCCGCGATCGCGCGCCCTCCTCGCTACGGAGCCCGCAGCATCGCCGACGTCATGACCTCGGCGGCCGCAGCGATCGGGGCCGAGGGCTTCGAGGACGTGCTGGGGCTGCCGGCCTCCCAGCGCATGGTGGTCGTGCTGGTGGACGGGCTGGGGCTGGAGCAGCTCGAGGCCCGCAGCTCGTACGCCCCGTTCCTGCGCGGTGCCGAGGACCTCGGCGAGCTCGACGCCGCCTTCCCGTCCACGACCGCCTCGTCGCTGGCGGCGCTGGGCACCGGGCTGCCGGTGGGCGTGCACGGTCTCACCGGCTACGACTCCTACTCCCCGCAGCTGGGGCAGACGGTGAATATGCTCGGCGGCTGGGATCCGCGGGTGGATGCGCTCGTGTGGCAGCCGCGCGACACCGTGCTGCAGCGCCTCGAGGCGCAGGGCCTGGACGCCGTGACGGTCAGTCGCGGCAAGTTTCAGGACTCGGCCCTGACGCGCGCGGCGCTGCGCGGCGGGCGCTTCGTGGCAGCGGACGGCGTGTTCGCCCGTACCAAGGCGGCCCAGGAGAACCTGCGGGCCGGTCAGCGCGCACTCATGTACTTCTACTGGGACGACCTGGACAAGACGGGGCACCGCCACGGCTGGGGCTCCTCAGAGTGGATCCACGAGCTGGAGGAGCTCGACAGCTCCCTGCGCCGCCTGTGCGCGCGCCTTCCCGGGTCCACCTCCGTGGTCCTCACCGCCGATCACGGCATGGTCGACGTCCCCCGAGAGGGCCGCGTGGATCTCACCCAGGTGCCCGGTCTGCTCGACGACGTCCGCACCAGCGCCGGTGAGCCCCGCTGCCTCCAGCTGCACCTGGAGCCCTGCGAGTCCGCGCAGCAGCGTCAGCAGCTGCAGGAGCGGGTCCGTCAGCGCTGGAAGGCCTCGGAGCTGGGGGAGCGGGTGCGTGTTCAGACGCGGGAGGAGCTGCTCGACGGCGGCTGGTTCGGCCCCGTCGAGGACCTGCGCCCCGAGGTCGTCGGACGCATCGGCGACCTGGTGATCACGCCGCTGGAGGATGACCTGGCGCTGCATGACCTCTCCCGCATCGGTCCGCAGACGCTGCAGATGGTCGGTCAGCACGGCGCCGTGACGCCAGCCGAGACCAGGGTCCCGCTGCTGCGCCTGGCCTGAGGCCGCAGACGAGCCTCCGACAGGCGATCGGCCCCCCTTCCTCCTCGAGGAGACAGGGGGCCGATGCGCATCCCGGGAGGGTCCTCAGTCGTTCTTGGCGCCGAAGACGATGTCGTCCCAGCTGGGCACGGACGACCGGGTGCGCTTGGCGCCGCCGACCCGACCGCGCGGGCGAGGACGACGATCGCCGTCCTGCTGGCTGTCCTGCGACTCGTCCTCGGGCTGATCCTGCGGGGAGGCCGCAGCCCGGGTGGGCTGCTCCCGAGAAGCGTCGCGCCGATCGTCGGCAGCGGAGGCGGGGTCCTCGTGATCGTCAGCGGCAGGCTCGGACTGCTCGGGGGACCGCACGGCGCTCAGGTGAGGCGCTGCCGGCTCGGTGTCCTCGTCGGTGATCTCCACGATGTCGGCGTGGTGCTGCGGGGCACCGGCATCCGCCCGGCCCAGGTGGTGGATCGTGGCCTCGTGGTGGCGCGTCGGATCCGAGTCCTCGACCGGCTCCGTCGGCCGGTCCTGATCGACCGGCCGCTGGACGCGCGCGTCCTCCTGGGACTCGGCGGGTGAGGCGCTGCGGTCCTGGCCCGCCGACTCGTCCGGCTCGACGGGGTCGCCGCCGGCGGAGGACTCGGGCTGGGCACGGTGGCCCGGCTGGATCGTCCGGTCGAAGAGCCGAGCATCGTCCGGGGCGGAGATCGGGCGCGGGCGCGAGTCCACGTGGCCCATGGAGCGGCCGAGGATCTCTGCGAGCTGGTCGTCGGAGCCCTCGTCGGCCCCCAGGCGCTGGCCGCGGCGGGCCTCCAGGACCTCGAGCAGCTCCTCGGTGGTGCGGGCCTCGTCCTCGCGGCGCAGGCGATCGGCACCCGGGTGCGATCCGCCCTGCGCCGCCGGGGCGGGCTCGTCGGCGCTCGGAGCTGACGAGGCGTCGCCGTCCGAGGCGCCCGGATGGGCGTCCTCGGTGGAGGAGGCCGTGCGGGCGGCAGTCTGGCTCGAGGCGGACGGACGGGCGGCGTCGTCGCTCGAGGTGCCGACAGCGGCTGCCGAAGCCGCCGGGCGGCGCTGGCCGAAGACATCGTCGCGCGGGGCCTCGGGCTCGTCGTCGCCGGTGAGGTGCTGGGCCCAGCCGGGCTCAGGGCTCACGGAGAGGTTGGCGGGGTTGAAGACCCACTGAGCCAGCGACTGCTGGTCCACGAGGTCCTGCGGCGCTTTGGCGGGATCGACCACCCGGAAGCGCACGGCCACGGTCCACAGCAGATCGGGACGCTGCCAGGCATCCCAGTCGAAGGAGGTGGGGGCGATCCCGAGCTGAGGGGCGCGGGACTGCAGCGTCTGGGCCAGGCTCAGCGGCGCGCTGTCGAAGGCGGAGCGGTAGCCCTCGGTGCGGCGCGCTCCGAGCTCGACCTTCTGGGCCTCTCGGGCCATGTGCGAGCGCTCGGCGATGATCGGCCATTCGTAGCGGCGCACGCGCTCCGGCTCCCAGCCGGACTCCTCGACGATCTCCTCGACGGACGCGCCCGAACGGAACCGGGCCTGGATGTCGCGGGGGCCGAAGTCAGCGCCCTGGCGCTGGCGGCGCGCAGGGACGCGGCGTGCGCGCTGGACCGCCTGGCGCAGGTGCTGATCCACTGCCAGGAGGCTGCGGCGTCCGGAGGAGTCGCTGAGCACCAGGTGCTCGCCGTCGTCGTGGACGCCTTCCAGGCGCAGCTCGTCCATGCTCATCCAGCCTTCCGCAGGTCTCTTGCTCCGGGGGACGCCGTGGTCGGCTCCGCCTCTCGGGGGAGCCGGTGCCGGCCCAGCCGGCGGACGCGTCCCGGTCCGCATCTGCGCAGAGTCTAGTGGTCGTGGGCAGACTGCGCGCATCGGGGGCCTGCACGGCGCGCTGCGCCCGGACTCCACGGACCCTTCGGAGCCGGCTGGAAGCTGCGCGGAGGCAACCGACCGGCAACAATTCTGTCGTGAGCGGACGCATTGGTCTTTCCGAGGCCCATAGTGAACAATCCTCCACACGTGAGGCAGGTATGCGCCCGCGAGCCCGCCCTCCACGGACCGCGGCCGGCTGTCGCCGCGCCTCATGTCGACGTCTTCACTGCAAGGATTAGGGATCACATATGGCAACTGATTACGACGCTCCCCGCAAGCAGGAGGAGGAGCTCAAGGAAGACTCGATCGAGGAGCTGAAGACTCGTCGCAACGAGACCCAGCACCCCAATGCGGACGAGGACGATGAGGCCACGGCCGCTGACAGCTACGAGCTGCCCGGTGCCGATCTGTCCCACGAGGAGCTCTCCGTCGTGGTGCTTCCGGCTCAGGAGGACGAGTTCACCTGCGGGTCCTGCTTCCTGGTGCGCCACCGCTCCCAGATCGCGGAGGAGAAGGACGGGATGAAGATCTGCGTGGAGTGCGCAGGCTGAATTCGACGAAGACTGACTGCCGGAACGCAGGCCGCTGAAGCCTGAGGCCCGCACAGGACAGAAGAAGCCCTCGACCGCCGCGGCGGTCGAGGGCTGTTTCGTCTGCGCGCCCGTCGGCTCGAGGGCCTCAGCCGACCAGGGCCTGGGCGAGCTCGTGCGGATGGCGAGTGGCGGTGAGCCAGTACGGGGTGGGATCCACGGGGTCGATGATCTCGATGCGGCACATTCCCGAGGCCGAGGCCGAGAAGTTCATGTAGGCCCGGGCATCCAGCTCGGGACCGCGGACGCGGCGGACGTCGTCGGGATCGGTGAAGGCCTCCACCTCACCCACGAATCGGCGCTCGATGCTCGCCCGGCCCACCCGCAGGAGATCCTCGGTGACCACGATCGAGGAGGCCCGGGAGTAGACGATGACGGGGGCCAGGATCAGCGCGATGACACCGCCGAGGATCCCGAGCCAGGTCGCGATGGGGGCCAGTGCGATCACCACGGAGCCGGCCAGGCCCAGGAACAGCAACCACATCCACCACGCCGGGTTCAGCTTCTCCCGGTAGAGCACCTCGTCGTCAGTCATGGGCACCATCATCCCATGAGCGGATGGCTCGGCCGGACGACCGGGTCCCGTTCCCGAGTGGCTGGAGGCGGCGCGGCGTCTACAGTGGGGCACTGTGCTGACCGACCCCTCACGCCCCCAGGACCACGACGACTCCGCCGCGCTGCGGATGCAGGTGCGCCGGCTGGACGCCGATCTGCCGCTGCCTCGCTATGCCAAGCCCGGCGACGCGGGGCTGGACCTGCGCGCCAGCTCCGATGCCGTGCTCGATCCCGGTGCCCGCGCCCTGATCGGCACCGGGCTGGCCATCGCCGTGCCCGTCGGCTGGGTGGGCCTGGTCCATCCGCGCTCGGGACTTGCCGCCAAGCACGGCATCACCGTCCTCAACGCGCCGGGCACGGTGGACTCCGGGTACCGCGGCGAGATCATGGTCACGCTGCTGAACACCGATCTGCACACGCCCTTCCGCATCGAGCGCGGCGACCGCATCGCCCAGCTGCTGCTGCAGCGCGTCGGCACGGTCGAGCTGGTCGAGGTCGACGAGCTCGAGGACAGCGACCGCGGCGAGACCGGATTCGGGTCCTCCGGGACCCGCTGAGTACGCGCCGCGCCCCGCGCGGCCACTGACAGGCTCCGGGCCGTTCCCGGGCACCGCCGCCCCGACCGGGCGGCGCATGACGCATCGAGGAGGCACCGACGTGTTCGGACGCAAGAAGAAGGACGCCGAGCCCACGGCTCCGGCAGAGGAGCAGGTCGAGCAGGACGGCGCCGAGGCGCAGGACGACGTGCGCGCCCGCGGGCCGTGGGACATCTCGGAGATCGAGGACCGCGAGGGGCGCATGGACTTCGGCTCGCTGCTGATCCAGCAGCAGCAGGGGATCGGCATCCGCCTGGAGGTCACTGAGAAGGGCAACCGCCCGCGGGCGGTGAACCTGGATCACAAGGGCTCGACCGTGCAGCTGCAGGCCTTCGCCGCCCCCCGCACGACCGGGATCTGGGCGGAGATCCGCAAGGACCTCGTGGACTCGCTCAAGCGCAGCGACGGCGCCCCGCTGGCCGTCGAGGGCCCGTTCGGCACCGAGCTGCGAGCCCGCTTCCCCGCGACCACCAGCGACGGCACCAAGGGCTACCGGCCGGCGCGCTTCATCGGGATCGACGGCCCCCGCTGGTTCCTGCGCGCCGTGATCTCCGGTCCGGCGGCGATCGAGCCCACGGCCTCGGCCGAGTTCGACGAGCTGATCCGCGCCGTGATCGTGCGTCGCGGCGGGGACCCCATGCCTCCGCGCGATCTGCTGCCGCTGCAGGTCCCCGAGGGCGTGGAGCCCAAGGCCGTGGCCAAGCGGCGCGCCGTCCGCCGGCAGGCCTCGGGCCAGGGTCAGTCCCAGGGCACCGGCTCAGCCGCAGGCGGTCCTGCTCCGAAGGCGCCGCCACAGCGCGGGCCGGAGATCACCGAGACGCGATGAGCACCCAAGCCACCGGCGACGCCGACTCCCGGCTCGGCAGCGATCACGAGACCGCTCCCGAGGACTGCCTGCACCCCGGTCCGGCACCGGTCACGGCCTCGCACCCGCGCATCGTGGCGCTGGAGGAGCCTGCGGCCTCGCTGGCCGAGGCTCGGGCGGCGTGCGGCGAGGACCGCGCCTCGCGCGGCGGCGCGCGCCGCCGCGTGCGCGCCACGGGGCGGGTCGCCGAGATCCGCGTGGCAGCGGCCACCGAGCGTCCCGCCAGCGAGGCCCTGCTGCTGGTCCAGGACCGCAGCGACCCGGAGGGCCGGCCCACCCTGCTGCGCCTGGTCTGGCAGGGCCAGCGCTCCGTGCCCGGCGTGCGCGCCGGAACGGAGCTGTCGTGCTCCGGGCTGCTGTGCAGCGCCGGGGACCAGCCCACCATCTTCAACCCGCGCTTCGAGATCATCGCCCGGAGGACCTCGTCATGACCACGCCGGCCCCGGGTCCCGAGCAGGACCCGCAGCACGAACCGGAGCAGGCCCGCGATCAGGACCCGACGCCCGAGCAGCGCCCCACGCTGGCGCAGTCCATGACGGCCTACGCCCAGAGATCCCGCGTACGCCGCGGCGAGACGGGTCAGCTCGACGTCCTGCACGCCGTGGGCGGTTGGCGCGGGCTCGCCGAGGCGATCGTGCCCGGTGCCGTCTTCCTGAGCGTCTACATCTTCAGCCAGTCGCTGGCCGCCGCGCTGATCTGCGCGCTGGGCGCTGCCGCGCTGTTCACGATCACCCGCCTGGTGCAGCGCCAGACGCTCATCCAGGCGCTGGCCGGTCTGATCGGGGTGCTGGTCTGCGCCTTCTTCGCCTGGCGCAGCGGCGATGCGATCGACTACTACGTGACCGGACTGTGGATCAACCTGGCGTACTTCCTCGGCCTGGCCCTGTCGATCGTCGTGGGGTGGCCGCTGCTGGGCGTGCTCTTCGGCTTCGTGCGCGGCGAGGGCATGGACTGGCGCCAGGACCCGCACCGGATGCGCGGCTATCGGCTCGCCACCGGCCTGCTCGTGGCCATGTTCGCCGCCCGCCTCATCGTGCAGGTGCCGCTGTACCTGACCGATCACGTGACCGGGCTGGGCATCGCCCGGCTGGCCATGGGCGTGCCGCTGTACGCGGCGGTGCTGTGGATCGCGTGGCTGATCTCGCGCCCGGCGGCAGTGGATCCCGATGTTCCGGAGGACGCGCTGCAGCGCTCCGATTCCGAGCCCCGTGAGCCGAAGGATCCCGACAGCACCCGCTGAGGACGGCGGGCGCGGCCCGCGTCACTGGAGCGCGGGGCCCGAGGGCTCGCCGGGGATCTCCTCCTCGAACGGGTCCTCGGCGGCCCAGGGCAGCTGCTGAGCGCGGGAGTGCGTCGCCGAGCCCAGCAGCTGCCTCAGCTCGTCCTCACCGGTCCCGGAGACCAGGAAGAACAGCTCGTCGTCGGCTTCGATGACGTCGTCGCGGCTGGGGGCCAGCGGCTGGCCGTCGCGCAGGATGGCCACGGGCACGGCCTGGGCCGGCCACGGGACGGTGCCCACGCGGGAGCCGATCGAGGGGTGATCCGAAGGCACCGTGAAGGCGCTGAACGAGGCCGAGGCCTGCTGCATGGTCAGCACGCTCACCACGTCGCCGATCTCCACGGCCTCCTCCACGAGCGCGGTCATCAGCCGCGGCGTGGACACGGCCACGTCGACGCCCCAGGAGTCGTCGAAGAGCCACTCGTTGCGGGGGTTGTTCACGCGCCCGACGGTGCGCGGCACGCCGAACTCCGAGCGCGCCATCAGCGAGACCACCAGGTTCACGCGGTCGTCGCCGGTGGCGGCCACCACGACCTCGGTCTCGTCCAGCCCGGCATCGGCCAGCACGCGCAGGTCGCAGGCATCGCCCACGCTCCAGCTGGCGCCGGGAGCATCGACCCGGCCCACGGCCTCCGGCTTCTCGTCGATGATAAGGACCTCGTGACCGCTGCGCGCCAGCTCGCGGGCGATCGAGGAGCCCACGGCCCCTGCTCCGATGACGGCGACCTTCATCGTCGTGCCTCCGCTGAATCGACGGGTCCGAGCAGGCCCTCCTGGCCGGCATCGCGGATCTCGGGGGAGGGCTCCGCGGCCAGGACGCGCACGATGTCGTCGATCTCATCGACTCGCATCATCGCGTGGACCAGATCGCCCTTCTGATAGGTAGTGCGGGCGCCGGGCAGAACGCCCTCGCCGAAGCGGGTGATGAACGCGACGCGGACGTCTGCGGCCTTCTCGATGGCCGACAGCCGCAGCCCGGCCCAGCCCTCGTGCAGGGTCAGCTCGCCGAGCTGCAGGCGGCCCGAGGCCTCCTGGAAGTCCCCGGAGATCGACTGCTCGGGAAGCAGCCGGCGCAGCACCTGATCGGCGGTCCAGCGCACGGCAGCCACCGTGGGCACGCCCAGGCGCTGATAGAACTCGGCGCGGGCGGGGTCGTAGATGCGGGCGACCACGTGGGCCACGTCGAAGGTCTCGCGGGCCACGCGGGCGGCCAGGATGTTCGAGTTGTCCTCCGAGGACACCGCCGCGAAGGCGTAGGCGCGCTCGATCCCGGCCCGGCGCAGGACGTCGCGATCGAAGCCGTGACCGGTGATGGACTCGCCGCCGAAGGAGCCGTGCAGCTTGCGGAACGCCTGCTCGTCCTGGTCGATCAGGGCGACGGTGTGCCCGGAGTCCTCGAGGGCCCGGGCTGTCATCGCACCGACGCGTCCAGCGCCCATGATCACGAAATGCGGCATGGGGCCAAGGGTAGGTCACGCGGGCGGGCCGGGCCTGCCGAGCCACTAGCCTGTCCCCGTGACGAAACTGCGCGCGCTGCGGACCGCTCTGGTGGGCAGGCCCTACCACAACGAGCGCTACGAGGACACGGCCCTGTCCAAGCGCGCGGGGCTTCCGGTGTTCTCGGCGGACTCCCTGTCCTCGGTGGCCTACGCCCCGGACGAGATCGTGCTGACGCTGGCCCTGGCCGGGGCCTCCGCCGTGCTGCTCTCGCCGTGGGTCGGCCTGGCCGTCGTCGTCGTGACCGTGATCATCGTGCTGGCCTACCGGCAGAACCTGCGCGCGTACCCGTCCGGGCAGGGCGATTACGAGATCGCGACCTCCAACCTGGGCGATCGCGCCGGCGTGGTGGTCGGCGCGTCGCTGATGATCGACTTCACCCTCGTGGTCGCGGTGTCCATGTCCGCCGCGGCGCAGTACCTGGCCGCCGCCTTCCCGCGGCTGATCGACCTGCGGCTTGAGCTCGCGCTGGCCGGGATCCTGATCGCCGGGCTCCTGAACCTGCGAGGGCTGCGGTTCATGGGCCGCGCCGCAGCCGTGCCCACGTACCTGTTCGTGGCCGTGCTGCTCGCCATGATCGGCACCGGCCTGTACCAGTCGGCCACCGGCACCCTGGACCGCGCGGCCTCCGCGGACTGGGAGGTCCTGCCGGTGGAGGTCCCCGACGGCGGCTGGACGGGCATGGCCCTGGCGATCCTGGTGCTGCGGGCGTTCTCCTCGGGTGCTGTGGCGGTGACCGGCGTGGAGTCGGTGGCTGGCTCCGTGCCGTTCCTGCGCCGCCCGCGGGCCGCCAACGCCCGGATCATCCTGACCGTCATGGGCGGGCTCTCCGTCGTGCTGCTGCTGGGCACCGTGTACCTCGCACGCGCCACGGGGGTCCAGCTCGTGCTGGATCCCGAGCGCCAGCTGCGCATGGACGGCCACGCCCCGGAGGCGGACTTCTATCAGAACCCCGTGCTCGGGCAGCTCGCCCGGGCGATCTTCGGCCTGGACACGCCGCTGTACTACGTCGTGATCCTGGCAACCGTGCTCGTGCTCGTGCTGGCCGCCTCGACCGCCTTCACGGGCTTCCCGGCGCTGGCCTCGAGGCTGGCACGGGATTCGAGCCTCCCGCGGCAGTTCGCCGCTCGCGGCGATCGCTTCGCGTTCACGAACGGCATCGTGGTGCTGCTGGTGGTGGCGGCGGTGCTGACCGCCGTATTCGGCGCCAACGTCAACGCCCTCGTGCAGCTCTACGTGGTGGGCGTGTTCCTCTCGTTCACGCTCACCCAGTTCGGCATGGTCCGGCACTGGCGGCGCCACCGGCGCGCCGAGCCCACGACCTCCGGGCGGCGCCGGATCGTGGCCTCGCTGGGGCTGGCCGTGCTGGCCGCGGTGATCTCGGCCGCCGTGCTGGTGGTGGTCATGACCACGCGGTTCACCCAGGGCGCCTGGATCACCGTGGTGTGCATCGTGGCGCTGTCGCTGTTCATGAGCGGGATCCGCCGCCACTACGACGCCGTCGACGAGGCCCTGCGCCTGGCCCCGGACTCGCCCGTGCTGGCCCTGCCCTCGCGGGTGCACGCCATGCTGATCGTGCCCTCGGTGCGCAAGCCGGACATGCGCGCGCTGGCCTACGCCCGGGCCTCGCGGCCCTCTACGCTCGAGGCGCTCGTGGTGGACGTCTCCGCCGCGCGCACCGCGCAGATCCTGGAGGAGTGGCAGCGCCTGGAGATCCCCGTGCCGCTGCGGGTGCTGGATGCGCCCTACCGCAGCTCGACCCAGCCGGTGATCGATCACCTGCGCCGGGTCCGCAGGCGCTCGCCGCGCGATCTGGTGGTCGTCTACCTGCCGGAGTACGTGGTCTCCACGTCCTGGGAGCGCTTCCTGCACAACCAGGCCACGGGGGCCCTGCGCAGCCGGCTGCGCCACGAGCGCGGCGTCATGATCGCCTCCGTGCCCTGGCACCTGAACACGCTGGGCGCGCAGGTCTCCTCCGCCGAGGAGGTACCGCACGATGACCCCGTCGAGGACCACCCCCAGGCGACCGGGCGCACCGCACGACGCCGCCGCCGTGCCGATCGCGAGGCCCTGGCCGCCCGCTCCCGCACCGCACCGACCGATGGAGACGACGCATGACCGACAGCCCTCAGCACCTCGAGCTCGAGCTGGGACCGCTGGCCCACGGAGGGCACACCGTGGCGCGCACCCAGGAGGGACGCGTGGTGTTCGTGCGCCACGGGGCCCCCGGCGAGCGGGTGCGCGTGCGGCTGAGCGAGGCCCAGGACGAGGCGCGGTTCTGGCGCGGCGATGTGGTCGAGGTGCTCTCCCCGGTGCAGGGGCGCCGGGCGCGGCATCCCTGGGAGCCGGCAGATTCGATGCTGAGCTGGGCCTCCGGGCGCGCTCCGGTCGGCGGGGCCGAGCTCGGGCACCTGGAGCTCGAGCTGCAGCGACGGCTGAAGACCGAGGTCCTGCGGGAGCTGCTCGGCGGGATCGGGGGCTTCGAGCCAGAGCAGCTCGAGGCGCTGGACCCGAGGGTCGAAGCCCTGCCGGGGGAGACGGACGACGGACTGGGCTGGCGCACGCGCGCCCATTTCGCGGTCGATGAGCAGGGCCGGGCCGCCATGCATCCCCACCGCAGCGACGAGCTCGTGCCAGTCCAGGACTTCCCCCTGATGACTCCCGCGCTGAGCGCTCTGCGGATCGGCGAGATCGACTGGTCCGGGGCGACACGGCTCGATCTGGCGGGTCCCTCTGCAGACGCCCCCACGGTGGTCGTCACCGCCGCGCACCCGTTCGACGAGGACCTCGTCCGGCGTCTGCGCGAGCACGCGCTGCCGGCTCTGCAGGTCGCCCACGCCCGGACCGGCGGGGAGGGGGAGATCGGACTCGTGCTCAGCGCCGACACCTCCGCCGGCTCCCCGCGCCGCGAGCCCCTGGTGCTCAGCGGGACCGGACGCACCGTCGAGCGGATCGGGCAGCGCACCTGGGAGGTCTCCGCCGGCGGATTCTGGCAGGTCCACCGCAGCGCGCCCCAGCATCTGCTGGGGCTCGTCGAGCAGGAATCCGGGCTGAGCGCGGGCGAGGACGCCCTCGATCTCTACTCGGGCGCGGGGCTGCTGACGGCTGCCCTGGCCGAGGCCGTGGGGGAGGCCGGCTCGGTGCTCGCCGTCGAGGGCTCCCCGCTGACCTCCACGGATGCGGCCCGCCGCTTCGGCGAGGACCCACAGGTCGAGGCAGTCACCGGCTCCGTCGAGGACGTCCTGGCCCGCCGCTGGCCGGAGCTGGTGCGGATCCCGCAGCGGAGGCGACGCGGCGGCCGTCCGTCGCGGGGCCGGCGCGGCGCAGCGTCGTCGGTGCCTTCGCGGCGACCGGACGTCGTCGTGCTGGATCCGCCGCGCGCCGGTGCCGGCAAGGTCGTGGTGGATGCGATCGCAGCCCTCGAGCCCCGCCGGATCGTGAGCGTGTCCTGCGATCCGGCCACTGCCGCGCGCGATCTGGCTCGGTTCCGCCACCGCGGCTGGCAGGTGCGCAGCCTGCGCGGCCTGGACCTGTATCCGAACACGCATCACCTCGAGACGGTGACCGTTCTCGAGCGCAGCTGAGGGTTGCCTTACTTACCATAGATCGAGCCCGAACGGGAGGTTCGGTGAGAAATCCGTGTCCGGATGGGGATATATTGGCAGGAGTCCGCCGAACCCGCGCTGCAGCTGTCCGGCCCTCGACCGAGGCTCCGACAGCGTTCCGCGCTCGGCGATCCACCACCGCGGCGAGAGGAGTTCCGGGCACATGAGCACCGTGGACAGCTTCGGGGCCAAGGACGTCCTTGACGTCAATGGCACCCAGTACGAGATTTACCGCCTCAAGGCGCTGAAGGGGGCCGAGAACCTTCCCTACAGCCTCAAGATCCTGCTGGAGAACCTGTTGCGCACCGAGGACGGTGCCAACGTCACGCAGGAGCACATCAAGGCCCTGGCCGAGTGGGATCCGGAGGCGCAGCCGAACACCGAGATCCAGTTCACGCCCGGCCGCGTGATCATGCAGGACTTCACCGGCGTCCCCTGCATCGTGGACCTGGCGACCATGCGCGAGGCCATCGAGGACCTCGGCGGCGACGCCGCCCGTGTCAACCCGCTCTCGCCCGCCGAGCTGGTCATCGACCACTCCGTGCAGATCGACTCCTTCGGCAACGCCGATGCGATCGAGCGCAACATGGACATCGAGTACCAGCGCAACGGCGAGCGCTACCAGTTCCTGCGCTGGGGCCAGACCGCGTTCGACGACTTCAAGGTCGTGCCCCCGGGCATGGGCATCGTGCACCAGGTCAACATCGAGAACCTGGCCCGCGTCGTGATGACCCGCGAGGTCGACGGCGTGAACCGCGCCTACCCGGACACCTGCGTGGGCACCGACTCCCACACCACCATGGAGAACGGCATCGGCGTCCTGGGCTGGGGCGTCGGCGGCATCGAGGCCGAGGCCGCCATGCTCGGCCAGCCGATCTCCATGCTGATCCCGCGCGTGGTGGGCTTCAAGCTCACCGGCGAGATCCCCGCCGGCGCCACCGCCACGGACGTCGTGCTCACGATCACCGAGATGCTGCGCAAGCACGGCGTCGTCGGCAAGTTCGTGGAGTTCTACGGCGAGGGCGTGGCGGCCGTGCCGCTGGCCAACCGCGCCACCATCGGCAACATGTCCCCGGAGTTCGGCTCGACCGCTGCGATCTTCCCGATCGACGACGTCACCATGGACTACCTGCGCCTGACCGGCCGCCCCCAGGAGCAGATCGACCTGGTCGAGGCCTACGCCAAGGAGCAGGGCCTGTGGCACGACCCGCAGGAGGAGACCCGCTTCTCCGAGTACCTCGAGCTGGACCTGTCCACCGTCGTGCCGTCGATCTCCGGGCCCAAGCGCCCGCAGGACCGCATCGAGCTGGACAAGGCCAAGGGCACCTTCGAGCGCGACGTGAAGAACTACGTCTCGGACAAGACCCCCGAGTCGGCCGGCGTCTCCATGGAGGACGGCCGCGAGTTCGAGCTGGAGAACGGCGCGGTCTCGATCGCCTCGATCACCTCCTGCACGAACACCTCGAACCCGTCCGTGATGATGGCCGCGGCCGTGCTGGCCCGCAACGCCGTCGACAAGGGCCTGGCCTCCAAGCCCTGGGTCAAGACCTCGATCGCCCCGGGCTCCAAGGTCGTCACCGACTACTACGAGAAGTCCGGCCTGATCCCGTCGCTGGAGGCCCTGGGCTTCTACATCGTCGGCTACGGCTGCACCACCTGCATCGGCAACTCGGGTCCGCTCGAGTCCGAGATCTCGCAGGCGGTCCAGGACAACGACCTGGCCGTGACCTCGGTGCTGTCGGGCAACCGCAACTTCGAGGGCCGCATCAACCCTGACGTCAAGATGAACTACCTGGCCTCCCCGCCGCTGGTGGTCGCCTACGCCCTGGCCGGGACCATGGACTTCGACTTCCAGAACGAGCCGCTGGGCCAGGACTCCGAGGGCAACGACGTCTACCTCAAGGACATCTGGCCGGATCCGACCGAGGTCCAGCAGATCATCGACGACTCCATCGAGACGGAGATGTTCAACGACTCGTACGGCACGATCTTCGACGGCGACGAGCGCTGGCAGTCCCTGGAGACCCCGACCGGCAAGACCTTCGAGTGGGACGCGGAGTCCACCTACGTGCGCAAGCCCCCGTACTTCGAGGGCATGACCATGGAGACCGCCCCGGTCACCGACATCGAGGGTGCGCGCGTGCTGCTCAAGCTGGGCGATTCGGTCACGACCGACCACATCTCCCCGGCCGGCTCCTTCAAGTCGGACACGCCCGCGGGCAAGTACCTCATCGAGAACGGGGTCGAGCGCAAGGACTTCAACTCCTACGGCTCGCGCCGCGGCAACCACGAGGTGATGATCCGCGGCACCTTCGCCAACATCCGCATCAAGAACCAGCTCCTGGACGGCGTGGAGGGCGGCTTCACCCGCGACTTCACCCAGGAGGGCGGCCCGCAGGCCGCCGTCTACGATGCCGCGATGAACTACCAGGAGGCCGGCGTCCCGCTGGTCGTGCTGGGCGGCAAGGAGTACGGCTCGGGATCCTCCCGCGACTGGGCGGCCAAGGGCACCAGCCTGCTGGGCGTCCGCGCGGTCATCACCGAGTCCTACGAGCGCATCCACCGCTCCAACCTGATCGGCATGGGCGTGCTGCCGCTGCAGTTCCCGCAGGGCGAGTCGGCCAACTCGCTGGGCCTGGACGGCACCGAGACCTTCTCGATCTCGGGCGTCACCGAGCTCAACGACGGCCGCACCCCCAAGACCGTGAAGGTCACGGCGACCAAGGAGGACGGCTCCACCGTCGAGTTCGACGCCGACGTGCGCATCGACACCCCCGGTGAGGCGGACTACTACCGCAACGGCGGCATCCTGCAGTACGTGCTGCGCCAGATGGCCAGCAAGTGATCTGAAGATCCCTCCGCGCGAGAGCGCCCCGTCAGGCTCCGGCCCGGCGGGGCGCTCGTGCGTGCGAACGTCCTCGCGGCAGGTCCCGGCCTGGTGCGTCGGATGCCGGCGGTAGCATCGGCTGATACGAAGATTCGCTGTGCGCGGCCTCGTCGACGAGGCTGCGCTGCAAGGAGAACCATGTCGATCTTGGAGGGCATCCGCGGCCCGGAGGACCTCAAGGGCCTGGCGCCCGAGCAGCTGGGGGAGCTGGCGGAGGAGATCCGCAGGTTCCTGGTCACCAACGTGTCGGCCACGGGCGGCCATCTGGGCCCGAACCTGGGCGTCGTCGAGCTCACGCTGGCTCTGCACCGCGTCTTCGACTCGCCCCGGGACCCGATCGTCTACGACACCGGGCACCAGTCGTACGTGCACAAGCTGCTGACCGGCCGCCAGGACTTCTCGACCCTGCGCCAGCAGGGCGGTCTGGCCGGCTACCCGGACCGCGGCGAGTCCGAGCACGACGTCGTGGAGTCCTCGCACGCCTCGTCGTCGCTGTCCTGGGCGGACGGCATCTCCCGTGCCTTCGCGCTCACCGGCCAGAACGATCGCACCACCGTGGTGGTGGTCGGCGACGGCGCCATGACCGGCGGCATGACCTGGGAGGCCGCGAACAACATCGCCTCGGATCCCGATCGCCGCGTGGTGATCGTCGTCAACGACAACGGGCGCTCCTACGCCCCCACGGTCGGCGGGCTGGCGCGTCAGCTGCAGGAGCTCAAGGCCGAGGTCCAGCAGTCGGTGGACACCGTGCGCACGGACCGGCGCTACGAGCGCGTGCTCACCCAGGTCAAGGAGTCGCTGCAGAACTCCGGGCCGGTGGGCCAGGCGACCTACCGCGGGCTGCACGGCATGAAGGCCGGGCTCAAGGACGTGGTGGTCCACAACGGCCTGTTCGCCGATCTGGGCATGAAGTACGTGGGCCCGATCGACGGCCACGACCAGGACGCCCTGGAGCACGCTCTGCGACGAGCCCGCGACTTCGGCGGACCGGTGCTCGTGCACACGATCACGCAGAAGGGCCACGGCTACGCCCCGGCGATCGCCGACGTCGACGACATGTTCCACGCCGTGGGCACGATCGACCCGGAGACCGGCCAGCCCACCAGCGCCAGCTCGGGCCGGTCCTGGACCTCCGTGTTCGCCGAGGCCATGGCAGAGGCCGCAGATGAGCGCGACGACATCGTGGGCATCACGGGCGCTATGACCATCCCGGTGGGGCTGAACCTGATGCAGGCCAAGCACCCGGAGCGGGTCTTCGACGTGGGGATCGCCGAGCAGCACGCCCTGACCATGGCCGCCGGCATGGCCTACGGAGGGCTGCACCCGGTGGTCGCGCTGTACGCCACGTTCCTCAATCGCGGGTTCGATCAGCTGCTGATGGATGTGGCGCTGCACAAGGCCGGCGTCACCCTGGTGCTCGACCGGGCCGGGGTCACCGGTCCGGACGGGCCCAGCCATCACGGGATGTGGGACCTGGCGCTGCTGCAGATCGTGCCCGGGCTGCACCTGGCGGCCCCGCGTGATGAGCCCAGCATGCGCGAGGAGTTCCGCGAGGCCCTGGACGTCAGCGACGCCCCCACGGTGCTGCGCTACCCCAAGGGATCCGTCTCCGAGCCGATCCCCGCTCTGGAGCGGCTCGACGACGGCGTGGAGATCCTCCTGCGCACCACCGGAGCCGTGGAGCGGGAGGCCGAGGAGGAGATGGCAGCCGGCCAGGGCTCTGCTGACGAGAAGCGTGCGGAGCGCCCTTCGGGAAGCGATCAGGACACCGACGTCCTGCTGGTCGCCGTGGGCGCCATGGCCCCGCTGTGCCTGGAGGTGGCCCGGCGCCTGGGAGATCACGGGATCTCGGCCACCGTCGTGGATCCGCGCTGGGTCCTGCCCGTGCCGGCCTCGCTGTCGGAGCTGGCCGCTCAGCACCGCTTCGTGGTGGTGGTCGAGGACGGCGTGCGCTCCGGCGGCATCGGCAGCCTCATCCGCCAGTCCGTCCGCCGGGCCGGCGTGGACACTGCGCTGAACGAGGTCGGGCTGCCCACCGAGTTCCTCACTCACGGCTCCCGGTCGCAGGTGCTCGAGCGGGTGGGCCTGACCGCCCAGCAGATCACCCGCGACACCGTGGACTCGGTGCTCGGGACGCGGGTGCCCTATGCCCGCCCGGTCGGCGAGGACGCGTCCGCTCTGCGCTTCGAGGACCGCACCGGGGCCTGAGATTGACGCTCGGTGTGCAATGGCGGCAGATCGCGGGGCCGCCGCGCCGAGGGCTTCGTTGTCCGGCCCGTTCGCCGTCAGTAGGCTTAGCGGCAGAACGCGGGCGATGAGGCCCGTGACACGACGAGAGGCAAGAGACATGTTCAAGAAGGCCATCTTCGTGGCGGGTCTGGCCATCGGCTTCGTCGCCGGCTCGGCTGCCGGTCGCGAGCCGTTCGATCAGATCAAGTCCCAGGTCCTGGGCGTGACCAATGACCCGGAGGTCCGCCGCAAGGTCTCCGAGGGCGCCGAGAAGGCCAAGGCCACCGTGCAGGAGCAGGCGCCGGTCGTGGCCGAGAAGGCCAAGGAGACCGCTTCCAACGCCGCCGACAAGGCCAAGCAGACGGCCTCCAGCGCCGCCGACAAGGCCAAGGGCTCCTCCCAGGGCGACGCCACCGGCAACCTGAGCGCCTCCACGAACTCCCCGGAGACCAAGCACCTCTGAGCCACTGCGGCCTCCTTGCACAGGAAGCCCCGCCGCGCGCATGAGAAGGAGCCGCCGAGATCACCTCTCGGCGGCTCCTTCCACGTCCGGACTCAGCCTGCGGCGGCGGAGCTGTGGTCGTCCTGCTGCTCGGTCTGCGGCAGGCGAAGCGCCTTCTGGATCGTCGGCGCCACGTTGTCGATCTGCCACCGCCGGGCACCGATCTCGGCGAGCCGCTCGGCGATCTGACCGAGCTCGGCCGAGGCCGGGGGATCCCAGCTGAACCGGCGCAGGTGCTCGGGGACCACGAGGTTCTCGGTGGGCATCCCCAGCTCGGCGGCGCGCTCGGCCACCGCGGGCTTCAGCGTGCGCAGGCGCTCGGCGGCGGCCGGTCGCTTCACGGTCCAGGACTTCACCGGCGGCAGGGAGTCGGAGGAGACCGACTGGGGGACCAGCTCCTCGGCCTGGCGGGCCTCCGAGAGGGCACGCAGCCAGCGCGGTGCCTCCTTGGAGGCGGCGCGGCCGTGGAAGCCCGGCGTGCGCAGCAGCTGCGGCACGGAGCGGGGCATGGCCTGGGCCACCGCGACCAGGGCGGAGTCGGGCAGCAGCCTCCCTGGAGAGATGTCCTTGTGGCGGGCGAGTTCCTCGCGCTCGGTCCACAGGTTGCGCAGGGCGGTGAGCTGGCGTCGTCCGCGGATCTTGGTGATCCCGGAGGTGCGCCGCCACGGATCCTTGCGCGGGGCGGCGGGCGGTGCTGTGCGCACGGCCTCGAACTCCTCGAGCGCCCATTCGAGCTTGCCTTGGGAGCGCAGCAGCTCCTCCATGGCGTAGCGCAGCTGGACCAGGACCTCGACGTCCAGGGCGGCGTAGGTCAGCCACGGCTCCGGCAGGGGGCGGGTGGACCAGTCCACCGCCGAGTGCTCCTTGGCCATCGTGAAGCCGAGCAGCTCCTCCGTCTCTGCGGCCAGCCCCACACGGCTCAGCCCGGCGATGCGTCCGCCGAGCTCGGTGTCGAACAGGGCGTCGGGGTGCATGTCCAGCTCGCGCAGGCAGGGGAGGTCCTGTGTGGCGGCGTGCAGGACCCATTCGGTGCCGCGCAGCGCCTCGTCGATGATCGCCAGCGATCCGGTGGCCTCGGGGTCGATGAGCACGGTGCCGGTGCCCTCGCGGCGCAGCTGGACCAGGAAGGCGCGCTGGCCGTAGCGGAAGCCGCTGGCCCGCTCGGTGTCCAGGGCCACGGGGCCGGTGCCCTCGCTGAGCTGCTCGGCGGCCAGCTCGAGGCGCCGGGTCGTGTCCACCAGAGGGGGCAGGCCGTCCATGGGCTGATCCAGGAAGACGGAGTCGGGGATCTCGAATTCCTCGAAGCCCTCGACGACGGTGGGGCTCGGATGCTGGGAGGGGCTCGTGCTGCTCACTGCGGCTGTCAGATCCTCTTGCTGCTCGGATGGTTCGGGGGTGGCCGGTGTGCTCGCGGCTGCCGTGGGGGTCAGCGCCGCAGGACGGTGACCGACTCGGTCACCGGCGGCAAGCCGGCGAACGTGCAGACCATGTCCGCCCAGGCCTCCAGGTGCACGGAGAGGTCCTCGCCGCGAGGCGTCCAGGAGGCCCGCAGCTCGACGTCGATGTACTCCTCTGTGTCGGCCAGCTGGCCGAAGCCCTCGGAGAGCACCCGTGAGGCCGTGCCGCCCTCCCGGATGTACTGCGCGCCGCTGCGATTCAGTGCCTCGAGCAGCCAGCTCCAGGCGATCTGGGCGAGCATCTCGTCGTGGCCCAGCTCGCGCTCAACCTCCGCCTTCACATAGGTCACGATGCGGAAGGCATCTCCCCACTCGGCGCCGCGGTCCGGGGCGTGGATGAGCAGGAAGCGGCCGGTGGCCAGCTCGCGGGCGTCTTCAGCGGAGCCCTGGGAGCTGGGATGCGCCGACACGGGCTCGAGCACGGTGGCCGAGAAGGCCACCGAATCGGCGGCTCGGGGCGTGGGCGCCGAGATCTCGACGAGCTCGATCTCCGGTCGGCACTGGGCACGACGCAGCGATGCCGCTGCTCGTGGGAACCTTCCGACCAGATCGCTCTGAGCTGTCACGAGGCCCAGCCTAGGCCCGCCTCACCTCGCGGTCGGGCCTGCCACGCCGTCCGGTGCGCAGCGATGACGCGCTCCCGACATGAGGCCGGATCCGGCGCGGCCCTGGGCACCCGCGCGACGCAGCCGCGACGGCTGCTCGGCAGGCGTAGGGCCTCACGACTGTGTGCCCGCGTCCCCGGTGCCCTGTGCCGGCTCCAGGCGCATGGACAGCGAGTTGATGCAGTAGCGCAGGTCCGTGGGCGTGGGGTAGCCCTCGCCCGCGAAGAGATGGCCCAGGTGGGAGTCGCAGGCCGCGCATCGCACCTCCACGCGCTCCATGCCCAGCGACGAGTCGCGGATGTAGCGCACGCGGTCCTCGGCCAGCGGCGCGAAGAACGACGGCCATCCGCAGTGCGAGCCGAACTTGGTCTCCGAGCGGAACAGCTCCGCGCCGCAGGCCCGGCAGGAGTAGACGCCCTCGGTCTCGGTATCCCAGTACTCGCCGGTGAAGGGCCGCTCGGTGCCGGCCTCGCGCAGGACGTGGAACTCCTGTGGGCTGAGCACTGCGCGCCACTCGTCCTCGGTGCGCTGCACGCTGGGCTTGTTCTCGGCGGCCTGCTCGTCTGCGTTGGCCTGCGGGTCGGTGCTGCGCTGGTCGGTCTGCTCGGACACGGTGTCCTCCTCGCCTCGATGTCGTGGTGACCCGCTGTGCCGCAAGAGCCAGGGGCCTCACGGGTGCAACAGCGCATGTGCCCCGGATATTCACGAAATCGGTTCCGCGCGTGCGGGTAGAGCTCGCGGGGATCGTCGTTCCCGGCCGACGCCGAGGCTCACATGACAGAATGTGACTATGCCCGGTTCCCTGCGCTCATCGACCCACCCCGCCCGATCACGTCCGCTTGCCGCCCTGCGCGGGCAGCCGCGGGAGTCGTCGTCGGTGTGGGCCCGCGGAGCCGTGGCGGGCACGGCGCTGACGGTGGGGGCGGCGTCGCTGTCCTTCGGCGTCTCCTCGGCGATCGCCGCCTACGTGGCGCGTCAGGTCGTCGTGCCGCCCCGGTACCGCTCTGAGGACCTGGCCATCCACCAGTACACCCCGGTGGATCCGGCGCAGCATCCCGAGGCGCTGCCCGGAGCCGGCGAGGTGCGCCTGGCGGCCACGGTGGAGACCACCGTCGACGGCGTCTACAGCCTGCGCTTCGGCGGGGGAGAGGGCCACGCTCGGATCGGCGAGATCCTCTCCTGGTCACCGGCCGCCGGCGAGGTCGTGCGGGAGGTCCAGGAGGTCTACAGCGGCGACCTCTCGGCGGCTTCGCGCGGCTGGTGGGCCGGGACGGTCTACCCGGACCCCGCCGCGGCCGGATACCGCTTCCACGAGGTCGAGCTGCCCATGGAGATGGGCGCGGCACCCTGCTGGGTGGTCCCGGCGGGGCAGAGACGGGATCCGCAGGCGGGCAGCGCGCGCCCGGGGACGGACCGCGGCTTCCGCCCTCGCGGTGCCGGAGGCCACGACGACGACGCGCACCGCGAGGACGACCACCGCGAGAGCGTGTCCCGCGACGACGAGCAGACCGCGGCCGAGGACCCCGCCGCCCAGCAGCTGCCCGGCCCCTGGGCGATCATGGTCCACGGCCGCGGCGCCCAGCGCATGGAGGCCATCCGCGCCCTGGACACCGCCCAGCGCATGGGCCTGAACTCGCTGCTGATCTCCTACCGCAACGACCGAGAGGCTCCGGCCTCCCCGGACGGACGCTACGGGCTGGGGTTCACGGAGTGGAAGGACGTCCAGCTGGCGATCTCCTACGCCAAGCTGCGAGGGGCCACCCGGATCGTGCTGTTCGGCTGGTCCATGGGCGGGGCGATCTGCCTGCAGACCGCGGACCTGTCGATCTACCGGGCGGATATCGCGGGGATGGTCCTCACCGGGCCGGTCGTGGACTGGTTCACGCTGTTCACCCACCACACGGCGTCGCGACACATCCCCTCAGCGATCACCACCATGGCCCAGTCCCTGATCACCTCGCCGCGCGGGCTGTGGCTCACGGGCCTGGCCGCACCGCTGGACCTGGGCTCGCTGGACTGGATCACGCGCGCCGATCAGCTGCAGACCCCCACGCTGATCCTGCACTCCGCCGACGACGAGTTCGTCCCGGACACCGCCTCCAAGCGCTTGGCGGAACTCAGCGACCGGGTCGAGATGGTGGGCTTCCAGCGCGCCCGCCACACCAAGGAGTGGAACGTGGACCCGCAGCGGTGGGAGTCCTCCGTGGAGGAGTGGGCCGCGCGCGTGCTGCCGGACCTGCACGACTGAGGCCGGCTGCGGCGCCGCCCCTGCTGAAGACCAGCGCAGCCCCCGTCGGGACGACCCGACGGGGGCTGCTGCGTGTGCCGCCCAGGGACCTGCTCAGCGCGGCAGGTTCGCGATCTGACGACGGATGCGATCCAGCATGGCGGACATGCCGCGCATGCGCAGCGGCGAGACCAGCTGCGTCAGCCCGAAGCGCTCCGTGAGATCGCCGGGCAGATCGCGGATCTGCGCGGCCGGCAGCCCGTCGAGCCCCTCGTGCAGGATCGAAGCGAAGCCGCGGGTCGTCGGCGCCTCCTGGGGAGCGGAGAAGAACAGGCGCACGGGGGTGTCGTCGTCGCCGGTCTGGGCCTGGCCGTCCCATTCGACCGTCAGGAACAGCGGCGACTGGCACTCCACGACCTGCTCGAGCTGCTCGGGATGCTCCCCGTAGCGCTCCGGCAGATCCGGCAGGGAGCGGGAGAACTCGAGCAGCAGCTGGAGGCGATCCGCGTCCGGAACGGCGTGGAAGTCCTCGATCAGCTCCTGCACGGACTCCGGGATGTTCGCGTCCGCCCCGCTCATCGACGGGCCTCCGGAGCCTCGCCGCGCTCCTCGCCCATCACGACGGGCAGACCGACGGAGTTGCCCCACTCGGTCCAGGAGCCGTCGTAGTTGCGCACCTGCGGGTAGCCCAGCAGGTGCTCGAGCACGAACCACGTGTGGGAGGAGCGCTCGCCGATGCGGCAGTAGGCGATGACCGGCTCCTGCGGATCCAGCCCGATCTCGTCGCGGTAGATCGCCTCGAGCTCCGAGCGGGTCTTGAAGGTCGAGTCCTCGGCGGCGGCGCGCGCCCACGGGACGGAGGCCGCGGTGGGGATGTGGCCGCCGCGCAGCACGCCCTCCTGCGGGTAGTCGGCCATGTGCGTGCGCTCGCCCGTGTATTCCGGGGCCGAGCGGACGTCCACCAGGGGAGTGCGCCCGATCTCGTCCAGGACGTCCTGACGGAAGGCGCGGATGCGGGAGTCGTCGCGTTCGACGACGGGGTAGTCGGTGCGCTCGCGCGACGGGGTCTCGGTGGACAGTTCGCGGCCCTCGGCGATCCACTTGTCGCGGCCGCCGTCCATCAGGCGCACGTCCTGGTGGCCGAAGAGGGTGAAGACCCACAGGGCGTAGGCGGCCCACCAGTTGGACTTGTCGCCGTATACCACGATCGTCTGCTCGCGCGAGATGCCCTTGGCGCTCATCAGCTCAGCGAACTGCTGCCCGCCCAGGTAGTCGCGCACGGCCTGCTGGTTGAGCTCGGTGTGCCAGTCGACCTTCACGGCGTCCGGGATGTGGCCGGTCTCGTAGAGCAGCACGTCCTCGTCCGACTCCACGATGACGACCTGCGGATCTTCGAGGTGCTGGGCCACCCACTCGGTGGAGACCAGGCGCTCGGGGTGGGCGTATTCGGCGAACTTGGGGTCGGTGGTGTCGGGATCGACAGCCATGTGCGTCCTCTCAGAAGGGTCGTAGGGGGCGGCCCCGATCGCTGGGGCCGGCCTCGAGGGATCTGGTTCCACTGTACCCACGGGTCTGCGCGGTCGAGCCGGCCCGCGGGCCATGTGCGCGGCGGGCGAACCGCAGCGGCTCGCCTGCCGGTAGGCTCGGTCGCGCCCCCACCGGTCGCACCTGAAGAGGTCCTTTGTGAGTCCCAAGATCGAGCGCCTGTCCGAGCGCGCACCGTCCGTCTCCGCGGAGCAGCTGCTCGAGGGCTTCCGCCCCTCGGAGCGCTTCGGCGAGGTCTCCTTCGACACCTACCGCCCGGACCCCTCGCAGCCCTCGCAGGCGGAGGCCGTCGAGGTGCTCAAGCGCTTCGCCGCCTCGATCCAGGCGCCCTCCCAGAAGAAGAGCGGCGGCTTCCTCTCGCGCATGTTCGGCGGCGGGCAGAAGCAGACGGCGGCCCAGGGCATCTACCTCGACGGCGGCTTCGGCGTGGGCAAGACGCACCTGCTGGCCTCGCTGTGGCACGACTCCCCGGGGCCGAAGTCCTTCGGCACCTTCGTGGAGTACACCAACCTGGTCGGCGCTCTGACCTTCCGCAAGACGGTCGAGGCGCTGAGCGGCTATGCGCTGGTGTGCATCGACGAGTTCGAGCTCGACGATCCCGGCGACACCGTCCTGATGTCCCGGCTGATGCGGGAGCTCTCGGATGCTGGGGTGCGCCTGGCCGCGACCTCCAACACGCTGCCCGGTTCGCTGGGGGAGGGCCGCTTCGCCGCGCAGGACTTCCAGCGCGAGATCCAGGTGCTCTCCGATCAGTTCGACGTCCTGCGCATCGACGGCGAGGACTTCCGTCACCGCGGCCTGCCCGAGGCACCCGCGCCGCTGGCGGACGACCAGCTCGAGGCGGCCGCCGCGCAGCGCTTCCCGGACGACGCGACCATCGCGGTCGACGACTTCGAGGACATCCTGGAGCACCTGATCCGCGTGCACCCGTCGCGCTACCGGGCCATGGTCCAGGGCCTCGACGGCATCGTGTGGCGCGGCGTGCGCACGGTCGACGAGCAGGCCCTGGCGCTGCGTCTGGTCGTGCTGGCCGACCGCCTCTATGACCGTGACCTGCCGATCATCAGCTCGGGCGTGGCCTTCGATCAGATCTTCACCCCGGAGATGATGGCCGGCGGCTACCAGAAGAAGTACTCGCGCGCCGTCTCGCGACTGACGGCCCTGGCCCGCGAGGGGCAGATGCCGGAGCAGCCCTCGGTCTGACGCGTCTGAGGGCTCGACCGTCGTCGTCCGGTCCTCCGATGTCGGCCGGAGGGCGCCGGCCGGGATGCGAGCATCTGCAGATGCACTGAGGGGCGGCACCGTGATGGTGCCGCCCCTCAGGCGCATGAGGACCGACCCTTGCGGGCCGGTCGACCGCTGATCCGTGGATCAGTTGTCGTCGTTTCCGCCAGTGAGCTTGTCCTTGGCGGAGTTGATCTGGTCCTCGTGCTGGCCGCCGGTCTTGTCGTTGGCCGTGTCAGCAGCCTTGTCGACGGCCTCGGGGTTGTCCGAAGCTGCCTGCTTGGCCTTGTCTGCCATTCCTCCGAGATCCACCATGATGGTCTCCTCTCGTTCGATGTCATCTGACATCGCATACTCTCCACTGCCCGCGGTCCATGTCGCAACATCAGAGGTCCCCGGGCGCGTCGCCCCCTCCCGCCGAGTGGATACCTAGTTGCGCTATCTGGCCCCTTGGCGCAACTAGGTATCCACTCGGCGGGGGGGGGGGGGGGG
>NZ_SCNB01000019.1:0-54309 GCF_005502825.1 Kocuria sp. 2SI
GGTCACGACCTGGGGGTCGATCCCGGGCTTTCCAGAGGTGCCGAGCGATCCCGGTGCCGGTGCCTGAGAGTTTCCCGGGGAGGGTTGCTCCTACGGCGCCGCTTGTGGGCACTGGGGGGTCTTCAGGCTACAAATCTGGGTGAGCCCACAGAGACTCCGTCATCTTGGAGGCGCTGTGTGACGCGGGGTACTCTCGCACCGGAAGACGACAGACCACGCCGATGAGCGGTTCCGGGAGAGACCCCGCGGACACCGCCGTGCGGGCGCCGTAGGAGCAACCCTCCCCGGGAAACTCTCAGGCACCGGCACCGGGATCGCTCGGCACCTCTGGAAAGCCCGGGATCGACCCCCAGGTCGTGACCGGCACCGACGGAGCAAGCGGGCCCACCCGCGGAAACTCTCAGGTCCCATGACAGAGCGGGGAGGAACCGGCCGGGGCATGCCCCCTCAGACCAAGGAGTTCCCCAATGAGCCCTTCCGCACCTGCTGACAGCGCCGTGAGCGCCTCGGGCGTCAGCTCCGACGCACTGGCCTTCGTGGACCGCCACGTGGGCCCGCGCGGCCAGGAGATCGACCAGCTGCTCAGCGCCGTGGGCGTGGGCTCGCTGGCAGAGCTCGTGGATCAGGCTGTGCCGGCGTCGATCCGCATGGACCGCGAGCTGGACCTTCCCGACGCCCTCAGCGAGGCCGAGGTCCTCAGCGCCCTGCGCAGCATCGCAGATCAGAACGAGCCGGGCCGCCCGATGATCGGCCAGGGCTTCTACCGCACCGACACCCCCGCGGTCATCCAGCGCAACCTGCTCGAGTCCCCGGCCTGGTACACGGCCTACACCCCGTACCAGCCCGAGATCTCGCAGGGCCGCCTCGAGCTGCTGCTGACCTACCAGACCATGGTCCAGGACCTCACCGGCCTGGACATCGCCAACGCGTCGCTGCTGGACGAGTCCTCCGCCGTCGTCGAGGCCGCGCTGCTGATGAAGCGCGCCAACCGCAAGGCCAAGAACGGCGCGATCCTGGTGGATGCGGATCTCTTCCCGCAGCACCTGGCCGTCATCCCGGGCCGCGCCCGCGCCGTGGGCATGGACCTGGAGATCCTGGACCTCTCGCAGGGCATCCCGCAGGAGCAGCTCGAGCGCGAGAACGGCATCGCCGGCGTGATCCTCCAGCAGTCGGGCTCCTCCGGCAAGGTCCACGACTGGACCGACGTCATCGCCCAGGCCAAGGGCGCCGGCGCCATGGTGACCGTCGTGGCCGATCTGCTGGCCCTGACCCTCGTGAAGTCCCCGGGCGAGATGGGCGCGGACATCTCCGTGGGCACCTCGCAGCGCTTCGGCGTCCCGCTGTTCGCCGGCGGCCCGCACGCCGCCTTCATGGCGGTGCGCTCGGACCTGCAGCGCAGCCTGCCCGGCCGCCTGGTCGGCGTCTCCCACGACGACACCGGCCGCCCCGGCTACCGCCTGGCCCTGCAGACCCGCGAGCAGCACATCCGCCGCGAGAAGGCCACCTCCAACATCTGCACCGCCCAGGCGCTGCTGGCCGAGGTCGCCGCCTGCTACGCCGTCTACCACGGCCCGGACGGGCTGCGCCGGATCGCCCGTCGCGTCCACAGCCGTGCCCGCACGATCGTCGATGCCCTGCAGAATGCCGGCATCGAGCTGGTCTCCGATCAGGTCTTCGACACCGTCGTGGCCCGCGTCCCGGGCCGCGCCGACGAGATCCTCGCAGCCGCCGCCGAGAACGACATCGACCTGCGCCGTGTGGACGACGACCACGTGGGCGTCTCCGCGGATGAGCGCGCATCCGCGCAGGACGTCCTGGACGTGCTCGGCGCCTTCGGCGTGACGGAGGCGGCCGAGGTGGACTCCACCGCAGCCCCCGTGCTGCCCGAGCAGCTGGCGCGCACCTCCGAGTTCCTGACCCACGAGGTCTTCAACACCCACCGCTCCGAGACCTCCATGATGCGCTGGCTGCGCCGCCTCTCGGATCGCGACCTGGCGCTGGATCGCACCATGATCCCGCTGGGCTCGTGCACCATGAAGCTCAACGCCGCCGTCGAGATGGCCTCGATCACCTGGCCCGAGTTCGCGGACGTCCACCCCTACTCCCCGGCCTGGCGCATGCAGGGCTGGCAGCACCTGGTCGAGGACCTCGAGTCCCGCCTGGCCGAGCTGACCGGCTACGCCAAGGTCTCGATCCAGCCGAACGCCGGCTCCCAGGGCGAGCTCGCCGGCCTGCTGGCGATCCGCCGCTGGCACATCTCGCGCGGCGACGAGTCCCGCGACCTCGTGCTGATCCCGGCCTCGGCCCACGGCACCAACGCCGCCTCCGCGGTGCTGGCCGGGCTGCGCGTGCGCGTCGTGAAGACCGCGCCCGACGGCACCGTCGATCACGAGGACCTGGACAAGGCCATCGCGGACAACGAGGGCTCGATCGCCGGCATCATGATCACCTATCCGTCCACGCACGGCGTCTTCGAGGAGGACGTCCGCGAGGTCTGCGGCAAGATCCACGACGCTGGCGGCCAGGTCTACCTGGACGGCGCGAACTTCAACGCGATGGTCGGACTCGCCCAGCCGGGCCAGTTCGGCGGCGACGTCTCGCACCTGAACCTGCACAAGACCTTCTGCATCCCGCACGGCGGCGGCGGCCCGGGCGTCGGCCCGGTGGCCGTGGCCGAGCACCTGGTGCCCTTCCTGCCCGGAGATCCGCTCGAGGGCGATCCCGGTCGCCCGACCGTGGGCGGCGCCTCGGACGCCGGCCACGACGTCGACCAGCCGACCGATGCCGCCGCGAACGGCCGCGGCCTGCCCGTGACCAGCACCCGCTGGGGCTCCACCGGCGTGCTGCCTATCTCGTGGGCCTACCTGGCCCTGATGGGCGGCGACGGCCTGACCCGCGCCTCCGCCGTGGCCCTGCTGAACGCGAACTACATCGCCCGCAGCCTCAACGAGCACTTCCCGGTGCTCTACACGGGCGAGAACGGCCTGGTCGCCCACGAGTGCATCCTGGATCTGCGCAAGCTCACGGATGTCTCGGGCATCAAGGTCGCGGACGTGGCCAAGCGTCTGATCGACTACGGCTTCCACGCTCCCACCGAGTCCTTCCCGGTCAGCGGCACGTTCATGGTCGAGCCGACCGAGTCCGAGGACAAGGCCGAGATGGACCGCTTCATCGAGGCCATGATCTCGATCCACGGCGAGATCCAGCAGGTCGTCGACGGCGAGGTCGAGGAGGCCGACTCCGTCGTGCGCCACGCCCCGCACACGGCCGCAGCACTCGTTTCGGACGACTGGGACCGCGCGTACTCCCGCGAGACCGCGGCCTTCCCGGTGCCGAGCCTGCGGGTGGACAAGTACTTCCCTCCGATCGGGCGCATCGACGGCGCGTACGGCGACCGCAACCTCGTGTGCAGCTGCCCGCCGCCCGAGGCCTTCGAGACGGTCGACGAGACCGAGCCGGACACCTCCGCCGAGCCCCAGGCTGACAGCGAGACCAAGACCACCGTCCAGCCCAGCCAGGAGAACGCACGATGAGCACCGAAGCAGCATCCCGTCCCACGGCTCTGACCCCCGTCCACGAGCGGCTGGGCGCCTCCTTCACCGACTTCGGCGGCTGGTGGATGCCCCTGCGCTACGGCTCGGACATGGCGGAGCACAGGGCCGTGCGCGAGGCCGCCGGTCAGTTCGACCTCTCCCACATGGGCGAGCTGCTCATCGAGGGCCCCGATGCCGCCGCGTTCCTGGACTACGCGCTGGTGGGCAGGCTGTCCGCGATCGAGATCGGCAAGGCCAAGTACTCGCTGCTGTGCAACGAGGCCGGCGGAGTGATCGACGACCTGATCACCTACCGCCTGGGCGAGACGACCTTCCTGGTGGTGCCCAACGCGTCGAACACCCCGGCCGCGCTGGCCGCGTTCCAGGAGCGCACCACGGCCGCCGACGGCACCGTCTTCGACGTCACCATCACGGACCGCACCGAGGCGACCGCGCTGATCGCCGTGCAGGGCCCGGCCTCCGAGGCCGTGCTGCTCGAGGCCGTGGAGACCCAGTCCGCGCAGGCCGTGAAGGACGTGAAGTACTACGCCATCACGGACGTCGTCTTCACGACCCCCGAGGGCCCGCTGCCCGTGCAGCTGGCCCGCACCGGGTACACCGGCGAGGACGGCTTCGAGATCTACATCGACATCGAGTCCGACCCGACGGCGGCCGAGCGCCTGTGGAGCGTCCTCGAGAAGGCCGGGGAGCCCCATGGCCTGGTGCCCTGCGGGCTGGCCGCACGCGACTCGCTGCGCCTGGAGGCCGGCATGCCGCTGCACGGCCACGAGCTCTCCGAGGACATCAACCCGTACCAGGCGAACCTGCCGATCGTCGCGCTGAAGACCAAGGACTCCTTCGTGGGCCGCGAGGCCCTGGCGAAGATCAAGGAGGAGGGCCCCTCCTCCAAGCTGGTCGGCCTGGTCAACGACGGAAAGCGCGCGGCCCGCCCGGGCTACGCGGTGCTCAAGGACGGCGAGAAGGTCGGCGAGATCTCCTCCGGCGCCCCGAGCCCCACCCTGGGCCACGCGATCGCCCTGGCCTTCGTGTCCCCCGAGCTCACCGAGCCCGGCACCGAGCTCGATGTGGACCTGCGCGGCAAGCCCACGCCGTTCCGCGTCGTCAAGCTCCCCTTCTACAAGCGTGAGAGCTGACACGGAGCTGTCTCGCCGCATGACGCCAGCCCGCCCCGGCGCTGGACACCACCCCGCAGCAGGACCCCACCATGGAAGGACCAGGCAATGAGCGCTCTGGACAAGGTCAACAAGGACTACCGCTACTCCGCTGAGCACGAGTGGATCGACTCCTCCTCGCCGGCCAAGGTCGGCCTCTCGCAGATCGCCGTCGACGCGCTGGGCGAGGTCGTCTACGTCGACCTCCCCGAGGCCGGTGCCTCCGTCACCGCAGGCGAGGTCTGCGGCGAGGTCGAGTCGACCAAGTCGGTCTCCGAGCTGTACTCGCCGGTGACCGGCACGGTCGTCGAGATCAACGACGCCGTCGTGGACAACCCGGGCGCTCTCAACGAGGATCCCTACGGCGCTGCCTGGCTCTTCACCGTCGAGGTGGAGTCCGAGGGCGAGCTGCTCAGCCCGGAGGGCTACGCCGCAGCTCAGGAGGACTGATCACCACATGACCGTCAGCATCTTCGATCTCTTCAGCATCGGCGTGGGCCCGTCGTCGTCCCACACCGTGGGCCCCATGCGCGCGGCGGCCGATTTCGTCGCCGATCTGGTGGGCGAGGGGCTGCTGCCGCGTCTGGACCGCATCGCGGTCGACCTCTACGGCTCGCTGTCATCCACCGGCCGCGGGCACGGCACGTTCGACGCCGTGCTCATCGGCCTGGAGGGCCACCAGCCCGACAAGGTCCTGCCCGCCACCATGGACTCCCGCAAGGAGGCCCTGGCCGCCGGGCACCCGCTGCGCGTGGGCGATGCCCTGGACGGCGTCGACGAGCCGGTGGAGCTCGACTTCCATGTCGAGGACATCGTCCAGCATCCGCTCACGCTGCTGCCGTACCACCCCAACGGCATGACCATGGCCGCCTACGACGCCGACGGCAACGTCCTGGCGGAGCGGACGGCCTACTCGGTGGGCGGCGGGTTCGTGCTCGTCGATCCAGTGGAGGGGGAGGATCCCATCCCGGACGAGGGCGACGTCGCCATCCCGTACCCGTACTCCAACGCGGAGGGCTTGCTGGGGCACTGCCTGTCCCATGGCATCTCGGTGACGGAGCTGGCGATGGCCAACGAGGCGGCGCGCCGTCCCGAGGAGGAGGTCCGCGCGGGCGTGCTCAAGATCGCCCAGGTCATGGAGGACTCCAAGAACTCCAACCTGGAGCGCGAGGGGCCGCTGCCCGGCGGGCTCAAGGTGCGCCGCCGCGCGCCCGAGTGGCACGCCCGGCTCAAGGCGATCGACACCGATTTCGACCCGCAGCACTGGGTCGAGTGGGTCAACCTGGTGGCGCTGACCGTCAACGAGGAGAACGCCTCGGGCGGGCGCATCGTCACCGCACCCACCAACGGCGCGGCGGGCATCGTGCCGGCCGTGATGTTCTACGCCACGCACTACACCCCGGCCGCCCGCGGGCCGCAGAAGCGCTCGCGCGAGGACATCACCGTGGACTACCTGCTGGCCGCGGCGGCCGTGGGGTCGCTGATCAAGGAGCAGGCCTCGATCTCCGGCGCCGAGGTCGGCTGCCAGGGCGAGGTCGGCTCGGCGTCGTCCATGGCTGCGGCCGGCCTCGCCCAGGTCATGGGCGGCACGCCGGTGCAGGTCGAGAAGGCCGCCGAGATCGCCATGGAGCACCACCTGGGTCTGACCTGCGATCCCATCGCCGGCCTGGTGCAGGTGCCGTGCATCGAGCGCAATGCGATCGCAGCCGCCACCGCCGTCAACGCGGCCCGCATGGCGCTGTTCGAGGAGTCCGAGCCGGGCTTCGTGAGCCTGGACCAGGTGGTCGAGACCATGCGCTCGACCGGTGCGGACATGTCCGAGAAGTACAAGGAGACCGCGCGCGGAGGACTGGCGGTCAACGTGGGCGTCAACGTCATCGAGTGCTGACCCCCTCCCGCCGAGTGGATGCCCAGTTGCGCTATGTGCAGCTATAGCGCAAGCAGCTGTCCACTCGGCGGGGTGGAGAGCGGTCAGGAGCCTCGGACGTAGCCCTTCTGCTTGTCCACCTCGTTGCTCAGGGGACGGCCCTGGACCCAGGCCTCGAGGTTGCGCTCGAACTGCTCGCTGAGCGTGTCCCGCCAGCCCACCACATCGCCGCTCATGTGCGCCGAGAGGTGGACCTCGTCCATGTCCCACAGCGGCGAGTCCTGCGGCAGGGGCTCCTGGGAGACGACGTCCAGGGAAGCCGCCGCGATCTGCCCCCGCTGCAGCGCCGCGATCAGCGCCGGCTCATCCACCAGGGCGCCGCGACCCGCGTTGACCAGGTGGGCGGTGGGCTTCATGCGCTCCAGCACGGCGGCGTCGACGAGCCCGCGGGTCTGCTCGGTCAGCGGCGCGATCAGCACGACGTGATCGGCCCACCCCACGTGCTCGGCGAGCTCGTCGCTGGCGATGATCGTCCCGAAGTCCGGATCCTGCCGCGCCGTGCGACCGGCACCCATGACCTCCATGCCCACGGCCCTCAGCAGCCGCGCCGTGGCCCGGCCGATGCCGCCGGTGCCGATCACCAGCGCTGCGCTGCCCGCCGTCAGCTGGGTCTCCCGGTGCTGCCACGTGCGCTCGCGCTGCAGCCGCTCGGAGCGGTGCAGCTGCTTGTCGTGGGCCAGGATCGAGGCCAGCACGAACTCGGCGATCGGGGTCTCGAAGGCCCCGTGGGCGTTGGTGACGACCACGGGGGACTGGCGCAGCTCGTCGAACAGCAGCGAATCCACGCCCGCGGCCGCCACATGGACCCACTCGAGGGCATCGGCGTGCGGCCAGGCCTCGCGCAGGGCCCCGGAGAAGAAGTCCCACACGAGCAGGATCTGCGCACCGGCGATCGCCTGCGGCAGTCCCTCGGCATCGGTCCAGGTCACCTCGGCCAGCTCCTCGAAGACAGCGGCCCCTGACGGGGGCGGCGTGGTCTCGGTCGTGAGGACGACCAGGCGGGGCCGGGACTCGGACTGCGGGGACGGGCTCGCGGTGCTCATGCCTCCACTGTAGCGATGTCGGATTGTTGACAATCCTGCGGCGCGGTTCGGAGAATGTGAGGCATGACATCTCTGAGTCCCGTCCTCAAGCAGGCCACCCCGGTGGTCGTCGACCACGCCCGCGGCAGCTGGATCTACGGCACCGACGGGCGCGAGTACCTCGACTTCACCACCGGGATCGGCGTCACGAGCACCGGACACTGCCACCCGGAGGTCGTGGCCGCCGCCCAGGAGCAGGTCGGGAAGATCATCCACGCGCAGTACACGACCGTGATGCACAAGCCCCTCCTGGAGCTCACCGACAAGCTCGGCGAGGTCCTGCCGGAGGGGCTGGACTCGGTGTTCTACGCCAACTCCGGCTCGGAGGCGGTCGAGGCCTCGATCCGCCTGGCGCGCATGGCCACCGGCCGCCCCAACATCGTCGTGTTCCAGGGCGGCTTCCACGGCCGCACTGTCGCCGCGGCCTCCCTGACCACCGCCGGCACCAAGTTCTCGGCGGGCTTCGCCCCGCTGATGGCCGGGGTCCACATGTCCGCCTTCCCCTACGCCTACCGCTATGGCTGGGACGAGCCGACCGCCGTGGAGTTCGCGCTGAAGGAGCTCGACTACCTCCTGCAGACCCGCACCGCGCCCTCGGACACCGCAGCCTTCCTGATCGAGCCCGCGCTGGGCGACGGCGGCTACATCCCCACGCCTCCCGCTTTCCTGGAGGGGCTGCGCGAGCGCGCCGACCGCCACGGGATCGTCCTCATCTTCGACGAGGTCCAGGCCGGCGTCGGGCGCACCGGGAAGTTCTGGGGCCACCAGCACAGCTCCGCCCGCCCGGACGTCCTCATCACCGCCAAGGGCATCGCCTCCGGCTTCCCGATCTCCGCGATCGCCGCCTCGACCGAGCTGATGTCCAAGGCCTGGCCCGGCTCGCAGGGCGGCACGTACGGAGGCAACGCCGTCTCGGCCGCCGCCGGTGTGGCCACGCTCGGGGTGGTCGAGAAGGAGGGGCTGGTGGAGAACTCCCGGGTCCGCGGCGAGCAGCTGCAGGCCGGACTGAAGCAGATCCAGCAGCGCTTCCCGGTCATCGGCGACGTCCGCGGCCTGGGGCTCATGCAGGGCATCGAGTTCACCGCGCCGGACGGCTCTCCTGATGCCGCCAACGCCGCCGCGGTCCAGCAGGCCACCACGGAGCAGGACCTTCTCAGCCTGACCTGCGGTCCGGCGGGCAACGTCGTGCGCCTGATCCCCGCGCTCGTGGTGAGCGAGGAGGAGATCGCCCTGGGCCTGCAGCGTTTCGAGGCGGCCGTGGAAGCCGTCGTCTCCTCGGCCCCGTCCGGCACCACCGGCGCCTGAGGTCTGCCCATGAGCGAGGCCGCCCTCCGCAGCGACGCCCAGGCCCCGCAGGGCGATGCCGACGAGATCCTGGACCGGATGCAGCAGGCCGGCCTCCAGGCGGAGGTCTCCGCCCGGAGGCTGGCCGAGTACTCCTACGACGCCTCGAACTACCGCGTGGTCCCGCTGGCCGTCGTCTTCCCGCGCAGCGCCGACGACGTCCTGGCGATCGTGCGCGTGTGCCGCGAGACCGGCACGCCCCTGATCGGACGGGGCGGCGGGACATCCATGGCGGGCAACGCGGTGGGCCCCGGCGTCGTCGTGGACTTCTCGCGCCACCTCACGGCCATCCGCGTCCTGGATGAGGACGCGCGGACCGTCGACGTCGATCCCGGGGTGGTCCTGGCGGATCTGACCCGTGAGGTCGAGGCGGCCACAGGCGGGCGGCTCACGTTCGCCCCGGACCCGTCGTCCAAGAATCGGGCCACGGTCGGCGGGGCGATCGGCAACGACGCCTGCGGCAACCACTCGGTGCGCTACGGGCGGACCTCGGACCACGTGGTCGAGATCGACGTCGTCACGACCGACGGCGCCCGTCTCACCGCGACCAACCGTGGTCTGCGCGCCACCGATCCGCACGACGTGCACTCCGAGCGACGCGCCCGTGAGCTGCTGGGGCAGCTGGAGCAGCTCGGCCGGGAGAACCTGGCGCCCTTCCGGCTCGAGCTCGGACGCATCCAGCGGCAGGTCTCTGGCTATCACCTGCAGAACCTGCTGCCCGAGCACAGGCTGGACATCGCCCGCGCGCTCGTGGGCTCGGAGGGCACCTGCGCCCTGGTGGTCGGGGCCCGCATGCGCCTGGTGCCCAGACCGCCCAGCGCGCTGCTCGTGTGCCTGGGCTACGACGACGTCGTGGATGCCGCCCGCGACATCACCACGATCCTCGAGTTCTCCCCAGCGGCGGTGGAGGGCACCGACGCCGCGATCGTGGAGACCATGCGGGCGCGCCGCGGTCCGGACTCCGTTCTGGGACTGCCCGACGGCCGCGCCTGGCTGTTCGTGGACCTGGACGGTGAAGACCAGGCCGCCGTCGAGGGCCAGGCCGAGCGGCTGCTGGAGCGGCTGGCGCGCAACGACAGGCTCGTGGAGGGCCAGGCCGTCCCGGACCCGGCGGAGCGCGCCTCCCTGTGGCGCGTCCGCGAGGATGGGGCGGGGCTGTCCTCGCGCCTGGCCAGCGGCGGCGAGTCCTGGCCGGGCTGGGAGGACTCGGCCGTGGCCCCGGAGGACCTGGCCGACTACCTGGCCGGGCTGCGGGTGCTGATGGACGAGCACGGGCTGGACGGGGTCATGTACGGGCACTTCGGCGCCGGCTGCATGCACATCCGGATCACCTACGACCTGCGCACCGATGACGGCCGCAGGGTCTTCCGCGAGTTCACCCAGGCTGCGGCCCGGCTCGTGGTGCGCCACGGCGGGTCCTTGTCGGGCGAGCACGGCGACGGGCGCTCCCGCTCCGAGCTGCTGCCGCTGATGTACTCGCCGCAGGTCCTGGCCGCCTTCGTGCGCTTCCGCCGGCTGTGGGACCCGGAGGGCATGCTCAGCCCGGGCATCATGACCGAGCCCGACCGAATGGACGACCACCTGGCCCTGGAGGCCGTCCCGCAGCGCGAGTGGCGCACGAGCTTCGATCTCAGCCCCGCCCACTCCCGCACCTCAGGTGCGGCCGGCGCAGCGGGCGCCGGCCAGAGCGCCCCCGACCCCTGGGTGCACGCCGTCCAGGGCTGCATCGGCGTGGGGCGCTGCCGCGCGGACACCGGAGGGGTGATGTGCCCCAGCTTCCGGGCCACGCGCGATGAGAAGGACTCCACGCGCGGACGCGCTCGGGTGCTGCAGGAGATGGTCCGGGGCGCGAGGACCGTGGAGGAGGGCTGGCGCTCCGAGGAGGTCCGCGAGGCGCTGGACCTGTGCCTGTCCTGCAAGGCGTGCTCGACCGACTGCCCCGCCGGGGTCGACATGGCCACGTACAAGTCGGAGTTCTTCGATCATTACTACGCCGGGCGCCTGCGTCCGGTCGCGCACTTCTCCCTGGGGTGGCTGCCGCGGTGGCTGCTCGTGGCCGGGCGGATTGCACCGGTCGTCAATGCGCTGCTGTCCACGCCGCTGGCCAAGGCGGCAGCTGTGCTGGGCGGGCTGACGCCCGAGCGCAGGATGCCGCGCTTCGCTCGGACGGGGCAGTGGCGGCAGGAGGTCGCGGACGCCGCGGTCGCCCCGGGAGCGGGCGATGCGGTGCTCTTCGTCGACACCTTCACCCGCGGGTTCCGCCCCGAGGCCGCCGGCGCTGCCGCTCGCGTCCTGCAGCAGGCCGGCGAGCGGGTCGAGTGCTCGGCCGAGGCGTGCTGCGGGCTCACCTGGATCTCCACGGGGCAGCTCGGCACCGCTCGGCGGCTTCTGGCGCGGGCCGCGGAGGCCCTCGACGACGGTACCGAGCGCCCGATCGTGGTGGTCGAGCCCAGCTGCGCGGCCGCGCTGCGCAAGGACCTGCCGGAGCTGGTGCCCACCGACCAGGCCCGGCGCGTGTCCCGACGGGTGCGCAGCTTCGCCGCGCATCTGGCCGAGCGGACGGCGCAGGGCTGGCGGCCGGAGCCGTCGGCCCCGATCCCCGATCGCGTCGTGCTGCAGACCCACTGCCACGAGCACTCCGTGTTCGGCCCCGCCTCCCAGCGCCGGGTGCTCGCTGCCGCCGGCGTGCGCGAGGTCGTGGATGCCTCCGGGTGCTGCGGCGTGGCCGGGAACTTCGGCTTCGAGGCCCAGCACTACGACGTCAGCATGCAGGTCGCCGAGAACGCGCTCGCCCCGGCGCTGCGCGGCGCGCGCGAGGAGGATCCCGTGCTCACCGACGGCTTCTCCTGCGCCATGCAGGTGGACCACCTGGAGCCCCAGCGCCCGGGGATGCACCTGGCGCAGCTGCTGGATCCGGGGCCCCCGTCGGGCCCCGCAGCAGACCAGGTGGCCCCAGGCCACCGAGCCGAACAACCCGAGCGAGACCAGGAAGAGGAGCCACGATGAACACCCAGGATCATGCCCGCACTGCCCATGAGGTCATCTCCGCGGTGAGCACGGGGCTGCTCATCGACGGCGCCTGGGGCGAGTCCGCCACCGGCGCTCGCTTCGAGGTGATCAACCCCGCCACGGAGGAGGTCATCGCCACGGTGGCCGACGGCGGACCCGACGACGCCCGCCGAGCCATCGAGGCCGCCGGGCGCGCTCAGCCCGAGTGGGCCCGCACCGCCCCGCGCGAGCGCAGCGAGATCCTGCGCCGGGCCTTCGACCTGGTCATGGCCCGGCAGGACGAGCTCGCCCTGATCATGACCTCGGAGATGGGCAAGCCGCTGGCCGAGGCCAAGGGCGAGGTCGCCTACGCCGCGGAGTTCCTGCGCTGGTTCTCCGAGGAGGCCGTGCGCATCGGCGGGGACCAGATGCTCTCGGGCGACGGGAAGACACGCTTCATGGTCTCCCAGCGACCGGTGGGCCCGTGCGTGCTGGTCACGCCGTGGAACTTCCCGCTGGCCATGGGGGCGCGCAAGATCGCCCCGGCCATCGCCGCCGGCTGCACCATGGTGTTCAAGCCGGCCGAGCTCACCCCGCTGACGTCGCTGGCGCTGGCCGACATCCTGCTCGAGGCCGGGGTGCCCGCCGGAGTGCTGAACATCGTGTGCACGACCGATGCCGGCTCCGTCGTCGAGCCGTGGATGTCCAGCGGGATCGCGCGCAAGATCAGCTTCACCGGGTCCACGGCGGTGGGTGTCAGGCTGCTCGAGCAGGCCTCGCAGCACGTCATGCGCTCGTCCATGGAGCTCGGCGGCAACGCGCCGTTCCTGGTCTTCGAGGATGCCGACCTGGACCGCGCGGTCGAGGGCGCCTTCGCGGCCAAGATGCGCAACATGGGCGAGGCCTGCACCGCGGCCAATCGCCTCTACGTCCAGCGCTCGGTCGCCGACGAGTTCTCCCGCCGTCTCGCCGAGCGACTCGGCGCGCTGAGCGTGGGCGACGGGCTGGCGGAGGGCGTGCAGGTGGGCCCGCTCGTGGAGCCCAAGGCCCTGCGCAAGGTCCAGGAGCTCGTGGACGACGCCGTCCAGCGCGGCGCCGAGGTGATCTGCGGCGGCTCGCGCCCGGAGAGGCCCGGCTACTTCTACCGCCCGACGGTCCTCTCGGGCGTCGACCCGTCCTCGAGGCTGATGGGCGAGGAGATCTTCGGGCCGGTGGCCCCGGTCATCCCGTTCGACACGGAGAAGGAGGCCATCGCCCTGGCCAACGACACCCCCTGGGGGCTGTCGGGCTACCTGTTCACACAGGATCTCGACCGCGCCTTCCGCGTGGAGGAGGCCATGGAGGTCGGGATGGTCGGGCTCAACACGGGCATCGTCTCCAACCCGGCCGCGCCGTTCGGCGGCATCAAGGCCTCGGGCCTGGGCAGGGAGGGCGGTCGCGTGGGCATCGACGAGTTCCTCGAGACCACGTACATGGCCATGCCGCGCCGCTGAAGCCCGGCCTCAGTCCAGGGCCGCGACCAGCCTGCCGATCGCGTCCTCCATGTGGCCGACGAGCAGGCGGTCCAGCCCGGCCAGATCGGCGCGGCCGATCGCCTCGGCGATGTGCCGATGCTCCTGCAGCCGCGGGGACTGCGAGCTGTAGCGGTGCTCCAGGGCGGTGATGCACATGCGGGTCTCGACCATGAGCGTGGTATGCATCCGGGTCAGCCGCGGGCTGTGCGCCAGGGACACGAGCGTGGTGTGGAAGTCGATGTCGGCCTCGGTGACGGCCACGAGGTCGCCGCGGCCGGCCGCGTCCTCCATCTCCTGCACGATCCGCAGCAGCTGCTCCTGCGCCGCGGCAGGATCCGTCTCCGCAGCATGTGCGGCAGCGGCGCGCTCGAGCGCCGTGCGGGCCAGATACATGTCGCGGACGTCGTCGTCGGTGACCTCGATGACGAAGACGCCGCGATTCCGGACGCTGACGAGCAGGCCCTCCTGGGTGAGGCGCTGCATGGCCTCGCGCAGGGGGCCGCGGCTGACGCCGAGGCTGCGGCTGAGCGCGGCCTCGTTGAGCTGCTGTCCCGGAGCCAGCTCCCCCTCGCCGATCGCGCGGCGCAGCTGCCGGGCGATCAGCGCGGGGGTGGACTCCTGGACGACGGGGTTCAGTGCAGCGGGCGGCAAGGAGGCCTCCGGGTAGGCGTTGAGGATTGTCGACGATCCTACCGTGCGCTCCCAGCGCGTCGCTCTGTTGTTCAATGGGCGACATGCGCTTGAGGCGGAATGGGTCAGATGCTTCAATGATTGTTGACAATCCTACGAGGGAGACTCCCATGAGCTCGTCGCAAGCAGCACAGGATCCGGGGTCGCAGCGCGACCCGTCGGCGCACGACGCCGATCACCAGCCCGCCGCGCCCGATGCGGGCACCGTCCACCGCGCCGTCGCCGCTTCCGCGATCGGCAACGCGACGGAGTGGTTCGACTACGGCGTCTACGCGGTCTCGGTCGGCTACATCACCCACAACTTCTTCCCCGGCGAGTACGGCACCGTCCTGGCGCTGGCCACCTTCGCCTTCTCGTTCCTGGTCCGTCCGCTCGGCGGCCTGTTCTGGGGCCCGCTCGGCGACCGCCTGGGCCGCAAGGCGATCCTGGCGCTGACGATCATCCTGATGGCCGGCGCCACGTTCTGCATCGGTCTGCTGCCCTCGTTCGAGACCATCGGCGTCCTGGCTCCGATCCTGCTGATCGTCCTGCGCGCCGTGCAGGGCTTCTCCACCGGCGGCGAGTACGGCGGCGCAGCGACCTTCATGGCGGAGTACGCCCCGGACCGCAAGCGCGGCTTCCTGGGCAGCTTCCTGGAGTTCGGCACCATGGGCGGCTTCGCCCTGGGGTCCCTGATCGTGCTGCTCGGCGAGACCTTCCTGGGCCATGACGGCATGATGGAGTGGGGATGGCGCATCCCGTTCCTGATCGCCGGCCCCATGGGCCTGATCGGCATGTACCTGCGCTCCAAGCTGGGGGAGACCCCCGTGTTCGAGGAGGCCGAGGAGCTCGACGCCACCCAGGACAGCGCCCTCGGCGGGCTCAAGGACCTGCTCACCGGCTACTGGCGCCCGATCCTCACCATGGCCGGGCTGGTCATCGCCGTGAACGTCGTGAACTACACGCTGCTCAGCTACATGCCCACCTACCTCGAGGGCACCGGCGGCATGGAGTACCAGACGGTGCTGACGATCTCGTTCGTCACGCAGTTCGGCATGATGCTGCTGATCCCCTTCGCGGGGTCGCTGTCCGACCGGCTGGGGCGCAAGCCCGTGTGGCGGATCTCCCTGGTCGGGCTGATCGTGATGTCCGTGCCCATGTACATGCTGATGTCGCAGGGCGTGTGGGGCACGCTGATCGGCATCAGCGTCCTGGGCCTGCTCTACGTCCTCCAGCTGGCCACGATCTCGGCGACCTTCCCGGCCATGTTCCCCACCAAGGTGCGCTTCGCCGGGTTCGCGATCACCTACAACGTCTCCACCTCGCTGTTCGGCGGCACCGCCCCGTCGGTCAACGAGGCGCTGATCGAGGCGACCGGCAGCCCGCTGGTGCCGGCGTTCTACATGGTCGCGGCCTGCATCGTCGGACTGATCGCGGTGCACTTCATGAAGGAGACCGTGGGCGCGTCTCTGCGCGGCAACGACATCCCGGAGACGGGGCCGCAGGAGATCGTGCGGATCCGCGCCGGGAAGGCCTGAGCTGCCCTCTCATGTCCCCGCGCCGCGGGGCCCGATCGGCCCGCTCGGGGCGGCAGCACCAGGCGACGGAGGCGGGGCCCGGACCGATCGGTCCGGGCCCCGCCTCCGTCGTGCTCCTGAGCGCTCAGCGGCTGGGCGCTGCGCAGGGATTCTCGGGAAACCCGCTCAGCCGCGTCGTCGTGCGGCTCAGCCGCCCAGCTCCGCGCGGGCGATGTCCAGTGCGCGGGCCAGTCGCTGCAGGCCCTCTTCCGTGCGCTCGGGGGTCGAGGAGGCGAAGCACAGCCGAAAGGCGTCCTGGAACCGGCCCGACGGGGACAGCGCAGGTCCCGGGATGAAGGCGACGCCCTCGGCCAGTGCGATCTCGAAGAGGCGGCTCGTGGAGATGCGCGCGTCCTCGCCCTGCAGGGTGACCCACAGGAAGAAGCCGCCCTGCGGGTCGGTGGTGACCACTCGATCGCCCAGGTGGCGGGCGATCGAGGCGTCCATGGCCTCCTTGCGCCGACGGTACTCGGTGCGCAGCCCCTCGAGGTGCTCCTGGTAGCCGCCCTGGCGGATGAAGCGTTCCACCACGTGCTGGTTCGGCACGTTGGTGCACGTGTCCATGGCCTGCTTGGCCGCGATCACGAGATCGCGCAGGCGGGGGTCGGCGTCGATCCACCCCACGCGCAGCCCCGGTGCCAGGACCTTGGAGAAGGTGCGCACGGAGAGCACCAGGGGGTCCTCCGGGCTGAGCTCGGCGAAGCTCGGCACTTCCTGGCCGGCGAAGCGCAGCTCGCCGTAGGGGTCGTCGTCCAGGATGACGCTGCCCCACTCGTGCGCCAGCTCGAGAAGGCGCTTGCGGCGCTCGAGGCTCAGCGTGGTCCCGGAGGGGTTCTGGAAGTTCGGGATCGTGTAGATCAGCCGCGGGGTGCGTCCTAGCTCGCCGACCTGGGCCTCGAGGGCCTCGATGTCCATGCCGTCGTCGTCCATGGGGATCTCGAGGATCTCGGCACCGTAGCTCAGCGCGGTGCCGGAGCCGTTGGTGTAGGTGGGGCTCTCCACGACCACCAGGTCCCCGGGGTCCACGAAGAGCTTGAAGGCGATGTCCAGGCCCTGCATGCCGCCGGAGGTCACCACGATCCGCTCGGGCCGGGTGGGGCGCCCGGTCTGCGCGCTGAGCTCGATGATCGTCTCGAGCAGGCCCGGCTCGCCCTCGGTGGCGCCATAGGTGAACGAGCTGTCGTCCAGGACCTCGCCGGCCAGACGGCGGAACTCGTCGGTGGGGATGACCTCAGCCGCCGGCGCCCCCATGGCGAAGCGCACGATGTCGTGGGTCTGCGCGGCCAGCAGCGAGGTCGAGGAGTCGATCACCGAGCCCACGAGGCCGTCGGCGCGGGAGGCCAGCGGAAGGCGGCCCTCGTGCGGGTCGCCGGCGATGCCCTCGGTCGGGCGGGGGGCCAGTCCGGGCACGGTGCTCAGGTGCGGGGTCGTCATGATCTGCTCACTTCCTGATGAGGGAACGCGGGAACGAGGTGAAGGTCTCGGCCCCGGAGCGGGTGATCCGCACCGATTCGGAGACCTCGTAGCCGAAGCCGGTCATCCACATGCCGCAGATGACATGGAAGGTCATGTTCTCGGCCAGGACGGTCTCGTCCTCGGTCCGGATGCTGATGGTGCGCTCGCCCCAGTCCGGCGGGTAGCCGATGCCCACGGAGTAGCCCAGGCGGCTGTCCTTCTCCAGGCCGTGACGGGCCAGCGACCAGTTCCACGCATGGGCGAGCTCGCGTACGGGCACGCCCTCGGCGGCGGTGTCGAGCACGACTTGCAGGCCCTCGGCCACGGCGTCCTCCAGGCGCAGGAGGTCGTCGCTCGGCTCGCCGAGCATCACGGTGCGGGCCAGGGGCACGTGGTACCTGCGGTGGGCGCCGGCGAGCTCGACGACGACGGCGTCGCCCTCGGTGAGCACGCGGTCCGACCAGGTGAGGTGCGGGGTGTCCGCGGAGGTTCCGGTGGGCAGCATGGGGACGATCGCGGGGAAGTCGCCCCAGGCCTCGCCGTCGCCCTCGGCCTGCGCACGGGCGATCTGGGCGGCCACCATGTTCTGCGGGACTCCCACGCCGATCGTGTCGATCGCGGCCTGCATGGCGGCCGTGGTGACGCGTGCCGCGGTGCGCATGTACTGGATCTCGGCCTCCGACTTCACGGCGCGGACCCAGTTCACGAGCTCGAAGCAGTCCACGAGCTTCCACTCCGGCAAGGCGTTGAGCAGGCTGCGGAACCCCTTGGGGGAGAAGAAGTGGGCGTCCATCTCCAGGCCGACGGCGCCGCGGGTGGCGCGGGCGATGAGGCCCCGGCGGCGCAGGCTGAAGGCGATCCAGTCGAACGGGTGCAGGTGCGGGCGGTGCACATAGCGCTCCGGGTAGCCCACGATCTGCTCCGGCGGCAGCCAGGCGGTGCGGAAGGCGCCGTTGGCGTCCATCTCCCGAAGATGCAGCAGCATCTCGCCCTCGTCGGCCACGAAGAGCAGCTGCGGGGTGTAGAACGACCAGGCGTCGTAGCCCGTCAGATAGAAGATGTTCGCCGGATCCGTGACGATCAGGGCGCTGAGGCCCTGGTACTCCATCTGCTCGCGCACTGCCTTCAGTCGGCGGTCGTACTCGGCGCGCCTGAAGAGCGGCGGGCGGACGTCGTCATCGGGCGTCCGCTCCGGCTCCGGGGCGGCGTAGTCGCGGTTTCCCATGGGGAACTGAGTGCTGCTCACGATCCCGACCCTAGAACACCGCGTCGGATTGTCAACAATCCGCACATCCCCCTTCCCGCGAGTGGATGCTCAGTTGCGCTATCGGGGCTCTCAGCGCAACTGGGCATCCACTCGGCGGGAGGGGGAGCGGGGTGGTGGCGCGGCTCACGGGCGTGACGGATCCCGAGGATAGGCTCGGGGCACATCGGCGACGGAGGGGCGGTCATGCACATCGGCATCGACATCGGCACGGGCAGCACCAAGGGTGTCCTGGTGGATGGCGACGGCACCATCCTGCGGAAGGAGTCGGTGACCCACACGATGTCCTCGCCCTCCACTGGATGGGCCGAGTTCGACGCCCAGCAGCAGTGGTGGCCCGAGATCCAGCAGATCTCGCAGCGGCTGCTCGAGGGGCAGGATGCCGAGCAGGTCCACGGCGTCTGCGTCAGCGGCATGGGACCGTGCCTGGTGCTCATGGAGGAGGACTTCACGCCCGTGCGCGCCGCGATCCTCTACGGCGTGGACACCCGGGCCTTCCAGGAGATCGAGGACCTCACCGAGCAGCTCGGCGACGAGCGGATCGTCGCACGGTGCGGCAACTCCCTGTCCAGCCAGTCGATCGGCCCCAAGATGCGCTGGGTCCGCGATCACGAGCCGGACAGCTTCACGCGGGCCGTGCGCTGGGGGAGCGCGCATTCGTACATCCTCGGCATGCTCACTGGCGAGTACGTGCTCGATCACCACACCGCCAGCCAGTCGGATCCGCTCTACGACCTCACCGCCGAGACCTGGGCCGAGGACTGGTACGACGAGATCGCGGAGCACCTGGAGCGCCCACGCCTGGCTTGGGCGAACGAGGCGGTCGGGTCGATCTCCGCGGAGGCCTCCCGGGCCACCGGCCTGCCCGAGGGCACCCCGGTCTGTGCCGGGACCGTCGACGCCTGGACCGAGGCCTGGAGCGCCGGCGTGCGCGCCCCCGGCGACACCATGCTCCAGTACGGCTCCACGTTCTTCGTCGTGCAGAACCTGCGCAGCCAGGCCCATGAGGCGCAGCTGTGGTCCACGGCTGGCATCACGGAGGGCTCGCGCTGCCTGGCCGCGGGCACCGCGACCTCGGGCAGTTTGACCTCGTGGTGGCGCGGGCAGTGGGGCGATCCGGACTTCGGGCAGCTCGTCGAGGAGGCCGGCTCGGTTCCGCCGGGGGCGCGCGGGCTCGTGGTGCTGCCGTACTTCGCGGGCGAGCGCACCCCGATCTTCGATCCCGACGCCCGCGGCACCGTCATCGGCCTGACGCTCTCCCACGGTCCGGCAGAGATCTTCCGGGCGACCTACGAGGGCATCGCCTGCGGCCTGCGCCAGATCCTGGACCTGCTCGAGGAGGGGGTCGAGCGCCCGGAGCGGCTCGTAGCCGTGGGCGGCGGTACGCAGTCGCGGCTGTGGGTGCAGATCGTCAGCGATGTCACCGGGCGCTCGCAGCAGATCCCGGATCAGACGATCGGCGCCTCCTACGGGGCGGCCATGCTGGCGGCGGAGACCACGTCGGGGATCGACACCCGGGACTGGGCGTGCATCGGGGAGACGGTGGAGCCCGATCCGCAGCACCGCGAGCTCTACGACGAGATCTTCGGGCTCTACACGCAGCTCTACCGGGACAACCGGGAGACCATGCATCGCCTGGCCGAGCTGCAGCGCCGCAGCGACACCCCCGTCCAGGCCTGACCCGCCCCCGACGAGTGGATGTCCCGTTGCGCTGAGAGCCCCGATAGCGCAACTGGGCATCCACTCGGCGGGGGGGGGTCAGGAAGGCGGCGGAAGCAGGGTCTCGGCTAGGGCGCGGGCGGTCGGCTGATCCGTCACCAGATCGTGGAAGCAGCCCATCCGCGCGGCGGCGATGATGCTCGGCACCTTCTCGGTGCCGGCGGCCACGGCCAGGCGCTGCGGGATCGCCAGGAGGTCGTCCAGGGGGATGCGCACCAGCCGCTCGGAGTCCGGGAACTCCAGCGGGCGGCCGTCGGGGTGGATGAAGTGCAGGCAGACGTCGCCGGCGGCGGTGAGGACCGCGGGGTCGTCCACCGGGATGCCGGAGGTGACCGAGCTGCGGGTCCGCGGCGGAGCGCCGATGCCCAGGATCGCGGCGGAGGCGCCGGCCCACAGCTGCTGGATGCTGCGGAAGCTGGGGTCCGTGCGCAGCGCCTCGTAGAGGGCGGGGGACGGCTTGGCCTCGGCGAACAGGAACCGGGGGCTGCCGCCGGTCTTGTGCGCCAGGGTGCGCACGAGCTCGTTGGTCTGGAACCACGGCTCGGGGTCGGCCTGCCCTCCCACGCCGGGCACCAGCACGAGCCCGGGCAGCTGGGGCAGCTTCTCGAGGCTCAGCTCGTAGACCGTGCGCCCCGAGGCCACGACCAGGACGTCGCCGGGCCTCAGCCGGTAGTCGAGCAGGGCCTGGGACGTCTGCTGGACCAGGGCCGCGCCCAGCGAGGTCTCGCGCCCGCCGCCGGAGGAGATCCGCACGCTGCGCACGCCCAGAGCCTGCGTCAGCTCGGCGCTCAGCGCCTGCAGGCCCGCTCCGCCGGGCGGCGGCGTCACGGTGATGGTCACCATGCCGGATCTGCGCGCCTCCTCGAGCAGGCGGCTGACGGTGGGGCGGGAGACACCCAGATGCTGGGCCACGTCCGCCTGGGTGCGGCCATGGGTGTAGTAGGCCTCCGCTGCCTCGAAGGCCAGCTGCAGGCGAGGATCGGCAGCGGTCATCGGGACCCCGGCTTCTGGGCGGTGGTGAACATCTGTTCACACTACCCCGCGGCCGCTCCGATGCCGCGCGAACGCCCGCGATCCGTGTCATCCGGCGCTTCATGACGACATGTCCCGTCCGTCGGACAGATGTCCGCACATCTGTTCTTGACATCTGTTCAGCGCGATCTAGTGTTGTCCTGTAATTCGGATCACAGAGCTGTGAGGGGACACCATGTCGGAAGACACCACGACCACCCAGGGCGCCGAGACCATGCAGGCGGTCGTCGTGCACGGTCCCGAGGACTACCGCATGGAGACCCGGCCCAAGCCGACTCCGCAGGAGGATGAGCTGCTCGTGCGCATGGAGGCCGTCGGCGTGTGCGCCAGCGACCTGAAGTGCTACCACGGCGCCGCCAAGTTCTGGGGCGACGCCAACCGCCCGGCCTGGGCGCAGACCGGCGTGACCCCGGGCCACGAGCTGGTCGGCGAGGTCGTCGGCGGCGGCACGGAGGGCCTGGGCAAGCACGGCGTGGAGGTCGGGGACCGCATCGTCCTCGAGCAGATCGTCCCGTGCGGCAAGTGCCGCTACTGCCAGCGCGGCGAGTACTGGATGTGCGGCCCGCACGACATGTTCGGCTTCCGCAACTTCGACGGCGGCATGGCCGAGTTCATGCTCGTCCCGCCGCAGGCCCGCGTGCACCGGATCTCCAAGGATGTCGCCCCGCAGCACGCCGCGTTCGCCGAGCCGCTGGCCTGCTCGCTGCACGCCGTGGAGCGCGCGGGCATCACGTTCGAGGACGTTGTCGTGATCGCCGGCTGCGGCCCCATCGGCCTGGGCGCGATCGCAGGCGCGGTGGCCAAGTCCCCGCTGACCGTGATCGCCCTGGACATGGACGACCAGAAGCTCGATCTGGCCAAGGCCTGCGGCGCGGACCTCACGATCAACATCGGCCGCGAGGACGCGGTCGCCAAGGTCAAGGAGCTCACCGAGGGCTACGGCGCCGATGTCTACATCGAGTGCACCGGGCACCCGTCGGCCGTGAGCCAGGGGCTGAACCTGCTGCGCAAGCTCGGAACGTTCGTGGAGTACTCGGTCTTCGGCTCGGACGTCACGGTCGACTGGTCGATCATCTCCGATGACAAGGAGCTCGACGTCCGCGGCGCCCACCTGGGCCCCCACACCTGGCCGGCCGCGATCAAGATGATCGAGTCGGGCAAGCTCCCGCTGGATCGCATCTGCACGGATCAGTTCCCGCTCGAGAAGTACCAGGACGCCCTGGATCTGGTGGGGGACTCCGGTGGAGCCTCCGTCAAGGTCTCGATCGTCCACGGCTGATACGCCGAGCACCTCACCACCTCTGCCTGTCGGCGGCCGCGACTGCCCGCGGCCGCCGACCCGGATGAAAGCAAGCACATGACTCAGACCGCGACAGCGACCGACTCCCCGGTGACGGAGACCCGCCTCGACCGCATGGGCATCCCGAACTCCATCAAGTGGGGCTTCCTGGCCGTCCTGATCTTCATGACCGGCAACGGCGTGGAGTCCAACTTCATCTCCCCGCACCTGGCCCGGGCCGTGGGCGACGAGAACCTCGCCGCCACGGTCATCTCGATCTACGGCATCTCCGTGCTGGTCGGCTCCTACCTCTCCGGTGCCCTCTCCGATCTCTTCGGCCCCAAGCGGGTCATGCTGCTGGGCTTCCTGGTGTGGATCGTGTTCGAGGCGGCCTTCCTGCTCTCGATCCAGCTCGACAGCACGGTGCTGATCGCACTGTCGTACTTCTTCCGCGGCTTCGGCTTCCCGCTGTTCGCGTTCTCGTTCCTGGTGTGGATCAACCACGTCACTCCGCGAGCGCGCAACGCCACGGCCGTGGGTTGGTTCTACGTGATGTTCACCGGAGGCATGCCGACCCTGGGCTCCCTGGTGGCCATCCTCGCCATCTCGGGCTTCGGCGGCGGCAACGGCGGCGAGACCGGTGCCATGATCGTCTCCTCGCTGCTCGTGCTCGCCGGCTTCCTGATCGCCTGGTTCGGCGTCCGCGAGCCCCGCGGCCTGCAGCGCCTGGCTCCGGCCGGGGAGTCCGCCGGAACCGTGATCCTGGGCGGTCTGCGCGTCATGGTGCTCGAGCCGCGCATCTTCGCCGGCTTCTGCGTCCGCCTGATCAACACCGCCCCGCAGTTCGGCATGTTCGTGATCCTGCCGGCCGTGATGGTCGACGATCTCGGCTGGAGCCAGAACCAGTGGCTGCTGATGACCACGATCGTGTTCGCCGGCAACATCTCCTTCAACGCACTGTTCGGCTACATCGGCGATCAGTGGGGCTGGATCCGCACCGTGCGCTGGTTCGGCATCGTCGGATCGGCCCTGGGCCTGCTGGCCTGGTGGTACGTCCCGCACATGGTCGAGCCCGGCTCCACGTACGGCTACTGGCTGACCGTGATCGCTGGCACCGTGTTCGGCATCCTGCTCGCGGGCTTCGTGCCCATGGGCGCGGTCATGCCGAACCTCACGCCCCAGCACAAGGGCGCGGCGATGGCCATGTACACGACGGCCGCCGGTGGCGCGGCCTTCCTGGGCTCGCTCGTGGTCGCGGTCGTGCGTCCGTGGGGCGGCGACGCCGGCGTGGTGTGGGCCTTCGTGGTCCTCTACGGCGTGGCCTTCGCACTGACCCGCGTGCTCAAGGTGCCGCAGGTCCGCGGCGAGGCCCACTGAGCCGAAGCGCCCGCCGGGGCCTGTCTCGGCGGGCGCTGCCCGCGCACCTCGCGGGATCCAGTCACGAGGACGGCCGCGCCCCTCGCATATTCCGAAGACCACATACATTCAGTCGACCGATCCGCCGCGGATCGAGAAGGACCGATCATGACCACGATCTTCAACGACCCGGCCGAGTTCTGCGACGATCAGCTCGACGGCTTCGTGGACCTGTACTCCGACCGCCTGCGCAAGGTGGCCGGCGGCGTCGTGCGGCTGCCGCAGGGCGAGCCCGAGGTGGCAGTGATCGTCGGCGGCGGCTCCGGGCACTACCCGGCCTTCGCGGGGCTCGTCGGCCCCGGCTTCGCGGCCGGTGCGGTGGTCGGCAACATCTTCACCTCGCCTTCGGCCGCTCAGGTCTACTCGGTGGCCAAGGCCGCCCACCGCGGCCGCGGCGTGATCCTGACCTTCGGCAACTACGCCGGGGACAACATGAACTTCGGGATCGCGGCCAAGCGGCTCAACGACGAGGGCATCGACACCCGCATCGTGGTGGTGACCGATGACATCGCCTCCGCCGAGGAGATCGACAAGCGCCGCGGCATCGCGGGTGACTTCACGGTCTTCCGCGCCATGGGGGCGGCTGCCGCCGAGGGTCTCGATCTCGATGAGGTCGAGCGCATCGGCAGCAGTGCGAATGCGCGCACCCGCAGCCTGGGCGTGGCCTTCTCCGGGTGCACCATGCCCGGAGCGGATGAGCCGCTGTTCTCCGTGCCTGAGGGCCACCTGGGCCTGGGCCTGGGCATCCACGGCGAGCCCGGCATCCGCGACGTCGAGCTGCCCACCGCCGACGGTCTGGCGGAGATGCTCGTGACCCCGCTGCTCGAGGACGTCCCGCAGGACAGGGGCTCGCGCGTGGGCGTGATCGTCAACGGGCTGGGCACCACCAAGTACGAGGAGCTGTTCCTGCTGTGGAGCCGCATCGCCCCCCGGCTGCGTGAAGCCGGGCTGGAGATCGTCGATCCCGAGGTCGGTGAGCTCGTCACGAGCCTGGACATGGGCGGCGCGTCGCTGACCCTGTTCTGGCTGGACGAGGAGCTCGAGCGCCTGTGGACCTCGGATGCCTACACCCCGGCCTACCGCAAGCAGGCGGCGCCGCTGCAGGGCATGAGCTCCGCGGAGGAGGCCGCCGACGCCGAGGAGAGGGAGCAGGCCCCGGAGTCCTCGGAGGCAGGGCGTCGGGCCGCCGGCGTCGTCCAGGACGCCACTGTGCGGATCGAGCAGCTGCTGCGGGACAACGAGCAGCGCCTGGGCGAGATCGACGCCGTGGCCGGAGACGGCGATCACGGCCGCGGCATGGTCAAGGGCATCTCCGCGGCGCGCAGGGCCGTGGACGCGGCAGCCGCCGAGGGGGGAGCCTCCTGGACGCTGCGCCGCGGCGGCCAGGCCTGGGCCGAGTACGCCGGCGGCACGTCTGGCGTGCTGTGGGGCGCGGCCCTGGAGTCCGCGGGCCGCGAGTTCGACGACGCCGCCGACGGGTACTCCGAGGACGACGTCCGCCGGGCCGTACGCTCGTTCGCCGAGTCCATCCAGCAGCTCGGCGGGGCCCATCGCGGGGACAAGACCCTGCTGGATGCGCTGCTGCCGTTCGTCGACGCCCTGTGCGAGGAGCACGCGGAGCTTCCCCTGCAGGAGGCCTGGACCAAGGCGGCCGTCACGGCGCAGGAGCAGGCGGAGGCCACAGCCGAGCTGCGGCCCAAGGTGGGCCGCGCCCGCCCGCTGGCGGAGAAGTCGGTGGGGACCCCGGACGCCGGGGCCACCTCCATGGGCCTGATCCTGGTCTCGCTGGGGGAGACCCTGGGCCAGACGGATGCGCCCGCCGCGAACTGACAGGGATTCCGGCTCGGACCGGTTGTGCCGCGCGCACGATCCGTCCGAGCCTGGAGCTGAAACCAGACGAAGCGCCGGGGCGGGTGCCCCGGCAGAAGGAGGAGGACATGGCTGATCAGGGACTGCGCATCGTCGTCGGCGGGGATGACGCCGGCTACAGCTACAAGACCGCGCTGAAGAAGGATCTGGAGGCGGATCCGCGTGTGGCCGAGGTCATCGACGTCGGCGTCGGCGACGACGAGCACACCGCCTACCCGCACGTGGCCGTCGACGCCGCGCGCAAGGTGGCCGCCGGCGAGGCCGACCGCGCGCTGCTGATCTGCGGCACCGGACTGGGCGTGGCGATCTCCGCCAACAAGGTTCCGGGCATCCGCGCCGTGACCGCGCACGACTCGTTCTCGGTGGAGCGCTCGGTGCTGTCCAACAACGCGCAGGTGCTGTGCATGGGCGAGCGCGTGATCGGACTGGAGCTGGCTCGTCGCCTGGCCAGGGAGTGGCTGGGCTACACGTTCGATGAGTCCAGCGCCTCGGCCGAGAAGGTCGCCGCCCTGAGCGAGTACGAGAAGGAAGCGACCGGTCTGCAGGAGGACGCATGAGCCGCCTGAGCGCCGACTTCAGCGGCGAGGTCGTGGCGGTCACCGGCGCCGCCAACGGGCTCGGATTGGCCTCCGCGCAGTGGTTCGCCGCCGCCGGGGCGACCGTGGTGGGCATCGACCGCGATGAGCGCCTGATCGATGTCATGACGGGGCTCGGCGAGGGCCATCACGCGGTCGTCGCAGATCTGCTCGAGGACGGCGCGGCCGACCGGGTGATCGCCGACGTCGTGGATGCGGCCGGCGGCCTCGACGTCCTGGTGAACTCGGCCGGCGTTGCCCTGCTGGATCCGGCCCTGGAGCTCTCGGACGAGAAGTGGGACACCACGATCGCCCTGAACCTCTCGGCCGTGTTCCGCCTCAGCCGCGCCGCCGGGCGCGTCATGTGCGAGAAGGGCCATGGGCGCGTGGTGAGCATCGCCTCCCAGGGTGCGCTCGTGGGCCTGGAGCGCCACGCCGCCTACGCCGCCTCGAAGGCGGGGCTGCTGGGGCTGACCAAGGTGCTGGCCGCCGAGTGGGCTGCCAGTGGCGTCACCGTGAACACGGTCTCGCCCACGGTCGTGGCCACGGAGCTGGGCAAGAAGGCCTGGGCCGGGCCGGTCGGCGACGAGATGCGCGCCGCCATCCCCGCCGGGCGCTTCGCGGAGCCGGAGGAGATCGCCGCGGCGATCGGATACCTGGCCAGCGACGACGCGGCCATGGTCACCGGCGAGAACCTGGTCATCGACGGCGGGTACACCTCCGTCTGACTCACCCCCAACCCCACCCCGCCGAGTGGATTCCCCGTTGCGCTGTTGAGGCTCTCAACGCAACTGGGGATCCACTCGGCGGAGTCGTGCGGGCTCAGGTGAGGGTCGTGAGAGCCACCAGGCTGACGAGCGCGTTGTTGGTCGCATGCACGATCAGCGGCGCCCACAGGTTCCCGAACCACAGCCGAGCGAGCACCAGCGGTATCCCGAGGAAGAAGATGTAGAGCATCACCGCCGGCACCGCATGGGCCGCTGCGAACACGACCACCACGAGCGCCGCGGCCAGCCCGACGGGCATGTGCGAGGCCATCCAGTCCAGCAAGACCCGGCGGAACACGATCTCCTCGAGCAGGGGCAACACCACTGCGGCCAGGAGCAGCATCGGCACTCCCAGCAGGGGGCCTGCCTCCAGCGTCTGCAGACTCGTCGTGCTCTGGGCCGGGGAGGCGCCCAGGGCGGAGCCTGCGATGGCCGTGGCGATCAGCGCGGCGATGATGCCGACCGGGGTGAACCAGAGCAGGTGCAGCAGGCTGTGGCCTCCGCGGTGGAAGCCCAGATCGCGCACGCTCCATCCCATCCGCCCCAGAAGGCCCAGGCGCAGCAGCCCGAACCCGGCCAGCGCGCCTCCCATCATCACGCCGACGGCGGTGGCCGTCCCCGAGCGCAGCAGGAAGCCGAGGGCGATGCCGCCGATGACCGCTCCCGCCAGGCTCCCGACGAACGCCGCAATGGCCCAGAGCAGATGCGCCATCTGCGGCGTCGGGTGCAAGCGGGCGCCCGGGTGAGGTTCGGCAGGAGTGTGCGGGGCCGCTGAGGCGTCCGGTGCTGTGGTGGTGTGCATGGCTCCACGCTAGGAATGTCGACGTCCCCGGGTCGCCCTCCCCGCGCACGATCCGCCTCACCCTGGAGGACGATTCCCCTCTCATCCTCCCGCCAAGACAGTCCTCCTCCCGCCGAGTGGATACCCAGTTGCGCTATCGGCCCTCTCAGCGCAATTCAGCATCCACTCGGCGGGTGGGGGGAGGGGCGGCCTTCGCAGGCGGCGACGAGCTGCGGAAGGACCCGGGTGAGGACCTCGTCGTCGGTGCGGGCGAAGCCCACCACGATGCCGCCGCCGCCCCTGCCACCTGCACCGCCCCTGATGTCGCCGGCGACTTCACCGTCGCTGCCGCCATGGATGCCGCAGTCGCTGCGGTCCGCGCAGTCGACGTCGCTGGCCTCGCTCGGCAGAGGCGAAGCAGCGCTCCAGTAGGCGGAGCGGCGTCCCACCAGCAGCCCGGCATCGCGGCAGCGGCCCACGACGGCGGCCTCCTCGTCGTCGGTCGTGATCACGACGTCCACACCGCCGTGCATGGGCGCCAGTCGGGCTCGGCGCGTCTCGGCGAAGGCCGCCCGGATCCGGTCGCGGCGCCGGGCGTAGACCGAGCGCATCCGCCGCGTGTGCCGGCGCAGGTAGCCGGAGTCGAGAAGGTGCGCGATCGCGGCCTGCGTCAGCGCGGAGACCGGCACGCCGAGCTGGCGGCGCCGCTCCAGCACCGGATCGAGCCACGGGTCGGGCAGCACGAGGTAGCCGGTGGCCAAGGCGGGGCTGAGCAGAGCGGAGAACGTGCCGAGCAGGGCCACGGATGCGCCGGTGGGATCGAGCGCGGACAGCGTGGGCAGCGGGGCGCCCACGTAGCGCAGCTCGGAGTCGAAGTCGTCCTCGACGATCAGCACGTCATGGCGCTGCGCCCACTCGAGCAGCTCCAGCCGTCGCTGCAGGCTCAGGGATCCGCCCAGGGGGTACTGATGGCTGGGGGTCACGATCAGGACGTCGGGGGCGTCGTCTCCTGCGGGCAGGAGATCCACCCGCAGCCCGTCGTCGTCGACCGGGCAGGCGACGCGCTCGTGCCCCAGCGCCTCCACAGCCGCGCGCAGGGTCGGGTAGCCGGGCGTCTCGACCCCCACCCGCAGACGGGCGCGGCCGGAGCGGGCCGACAGCGTCCCCAGCAGCAGGCTCAGGCCCTCGCGGGCGCCGGCGGTGATCACGAGCCGGTCGGGGCTCGCAGGCAGGGCGCGCATCAGGCGCAGGTGCTCGGCCGAGGCGCGGCGCAGGACGCCCTGCCCCGCAGGATCGGGGCGGACGGGCAGCGACTGACCGGCTGCATGGCGCCAGGCCGCCCGCCATGCCGGGCCCTCCACGCGGCTGGTGTCCGGCTGACCGGGGCGCAGGTCCAGGAGGTGCTCCTCGCGGACCGGCAGTCCGTCCACCGCATCGTCCGCGACGGGCGCGGGGTGGGGAATCGGCCCCTCGCCGAACCCAGAAGTCCTGGGGGCGGGGCCGAACGACGACGGCGACCCCGGCGATGGCGAGGGAGCCGACCCGGGCAGGGAGGCCGGCGTCGACGGGTGGATCCGCTCGAGCCCGGGATGCACCGTGGTGGGCCGGCCCTGCTCGGCCCGCAGGTATCCCTCGCCGATCAGCTGGTCGTAGGCGGACACGACCGTGCCGCGCGAGACCCCGAGCCGGGATGCCAGCAGGCGCGTGGACGGCAGCGCGTCGCCGGGAGCGAGGGCTCGAGAGGCGACCTGCGAGCGGATGCCGTCGGCCAGCTGGACGGGCAGCGGGAGGGCCCCGGAGCGCTCCAGCACCACGGTCAGCTCGACGGAGGAACGTGCAGTCATGAGCAGAGTCTGCCGCACTGGTCCATTGGAAGCAGCCAGAAGTGGATCTTGTGGCGGACCAGTGCCTCGCGCGACGATGCTCGGCATGACTGAGAACACCACTGCCGCCACAGGATCGCCCCTCGTCAAGCGAGGCCTGGCCGAGATGCTCAAGGGCGGCGTCATCATGGACGTCGTCACCCCGGAGCAGGCCCGCATCGCCGAGGATGCCGGCGCCGTGGCCGTCATGGCGCTCGAGCGCGTGCCGGCCGACATCCGCGCCCAGGGCGGCGTGGCCCGCATGTCCGACCCGGATCTGATCGACGGCATCATCGAGACCGTCTCGATCCCGGTCATGGCCAAGGCCCGCATCGGCCACTTCGTGGAGGCCCAGGTCCTGCAGTCGCTCGGCGTGGACTACATCGACGAGTCCGAGGTCCTCAGCCCCGCCGACTACGCCCACCACATCGACAAGCACGGCTTCACCGTCCCGTTCGTGTGCGGTGCGACCAACCTGGGCGAGGCGCTGCGCCGCCTGGCCGAGGGCGCGGCCATGATCCGCTCCAAGGGCGAGGCAGGCACCGGCGACGTCTCCGAGGCCACCAAGCACATCCGCACCATCCGCAAGCAGATCGCGGACCTCCAGGCGACCTTCCGCTCCAACCCCGACGAGCTGTTCGTGGCCGCCAAGGAGCTGCAGGCCCCCTACGACATCGTCCGCGAGGTCGCCGAGACCGGGAAGCTGCCGGTCGTGCTGTTCACCGCCGGCGGCGTGGCCACCCCTGCCGATGCCGCGATGATGATGCAGCTCGGCGCCGACGGCGTGTTCGTGGGCTCCGGCATCTTCAAGTCCGGCAACCCGGCCGAGCGCGCGGCGGCGATCGTCAAGGCCACGGCCCAGTACGACGACCCCGCCGCGATCGCCGTGGCCTCCCGCGGCCTGGGCGAGGCCATGGTGGGGCTCAACGTCGGCGACCTGCCCGCTCCGCACCGCCTGGCCGAGCGCGGCTGGTGAGCCCGGAGGCTCCCGCGGCCTCGGCGCCGAGCCGCCGGGGAGGCCCCGGGGACGACGCGCGCGGCGACAGTGCCCGGGCAGGCACTGCCCGGGGCCGCAGCGGCGGCGACGACGCCCGCACCGCGCGCATCGGCGTCCTGGCCCTGCAGGGCGGGGTCGCCGAGCACGTGCGCATGCTCGAGGGCCTGGGCGCCCAGGCGGTGCCGATCCGCTCCTCGGCGGCCCTGGAACAGCCTCTCGACGGGATCGTGCTGCCCGGCGGGGAGTCCTCGACCATGGACCGTCTGCTGCGCCGCTTCGGCATGAGGGACCGCCTGGCGCAGCTGCTCCAGGACGGCCTCCCCGTCCTGGGCACCTGCGCCGGGCTGATCCTGCTGGCCGACGAGATCGTGGATCCGGCGCCGGGGCAGACCAGCCTGGCCTCGCTGGGGATCCGGGTGCGCCGCAATGCGTTCGGGCGCCAGGTCGACTCGACCGCCGAGACCCTGCAGACCTCGCTCGGCCCGGTGGCGGGGGCCTTCATCCGGGCACCGGAGGTGCTCGAGGTCGGCGAGGGCATCCAGGTCCTCGCCCGCCGCGGCACCGCTGCCGACGGCGACGGCCCGATCGTTGCGGTCGGCACGGACACGGCGCTGGGGCTGTCCTTCCACCCCGAGCTCACCGGCGATGACACGTTCCACCGCGAGCTGCTGCGCCGTATCGGGGACCTCAGGCGGACGGCAGGTCCGGGAACTCGGCGATGACGTCCGCGTTGCGCAGCTTGCCGTGGGAGGTGGACAGGCTGCGCTCGAGCTCGCGGGAATCGGAGCAGGCCTTCTTCCACCCGCTGCCCGCCACTTGCAGGACGTAGGGCAGGGTCGCGTTGGTCAGCGCCGCGGTGGAGGTGGCCGGCACGGCGCCGGGCATGTTGGCGACGCAGTAGAAGATCGCGGGTCCGACCTGGAAGGTGGGGTCGTCGTGGGTGGTGGCGTGCGTGTCCTCGAAGCAGCCGCCCTGGTCCACGGCGATGTCCACGAGCACGGCGCCCTTCTTCATCTTCAGGACCATCTCGTGGGTGACGACGTTCGGGGCCTTGCGGCCCGGGATCAGCACCGCGCCGACCACGAGATCGGCCTCGAGCACGCAGTTCTCGACCTCGTAGGGGGTCGAGACGACCGTGCGCACGCGGTTGCCGTAGAGGTCGTCCATGGCGCGCAGAGCCTCGATCGAGGTGTCCAGCACGGTGACGTCGGCGCCCATGCCGACCAGCTGGTGCACCGCATTGCGACCGGCTTGGCCCGCCCCGATGACGGTGGCCTGCGCCGGGCGCACACCGGGGACCCCGGCCAGCAGCAGGCCGCGGCCGCCGTGGGAGGCCAGCAGCGCGTTCGCGCCGACGGTGGCGGCCATGCGGCCGGCGACCTCTGACATGGGCGCGAGCAGCGGCAGCGCGCCGCGGTCGCTCTGCACGGACTCGTAGGCCAGCGACGTGGTGCCGGAGTCCAGCAGCGCCTGGGTCAGCTCGCGGCTGGCGGCCAGATGCAGGTACGTGAACAGCGTGAGGTCATCGCGCAGGAAGCCGTACTCGGAGGGGATCGGCTCCTTGACCTTCAGCACGAGCTCCGCCGCCCAGGTCTCCTCGACGGGCACGAGGACGGCGCCGGCGTCGGTGTACTCCTGGTCCGGGATGCTGGAGCCGATCCCGGCGCCCTCCTGGACGCGGACCTCGTGGCCGTGGCCCACCAGCTGATGGACGCCGGCCGGGGTGAGGGCCACACGGCCCTCCTGCGGCTTGGTCTCCGTGGGGACTCCGATGATCATGTGCGCTCCTTGAGGTCAGGACGCCGTCGACCTCGTCGTCGACGGCGCGTTCGGGGACGCCGGTCCGCGCCCCCGGGGCGCGCCGGGCCGGCTGGACTCAGCTCAGCTCGTCTGCGAGCCGATGCAGCGTGGCCTCGATCTTCTCCTTCTCGACGACCGGGAACCCCTTGGCCTGGCGGGTCTGCTCCGAGGTCTGGGACCAGTCGCAGTAGTTGACCACCTCGGTCGTGTCCTCGGGGGTCGAGCGCAGGATCCAGCCCCATGCCCAGCCCTGCGGCTCCTGGCCCTCGTCGGCCACGAGCCACTCCAGGCGATGCTCGAGGTCGTAGCGGGTGACGTGGTTCTCCGTGCGGTACTGCGTGGTGCCGTCCGTCCAGAGCATCTCCATCACGAAGACCTGCCCCACGTGCTCGAGCGGCTCCTGGCCGACGGCGGCGCGCACCATCTGCGAGCCGTCGATGCGCGCGTGGTTGGCGGGGTCGCGCAGGAAGCTCCACACCGTCTCGATGGGGGCATCGATCGCGGCCTGGAGGGCGATGCCGTCCTCGGCGTGCAGATCCTGGATCGTCGATTCGCTCATGGTCCCATTGTGGCGCTCGCCACCGACAGTCTTCAATGGAGCGGGAGCCGGTTGCCGCCGGGGACCGCGAGCGGCACGACCGCCGCGGGCGGATCCGACGACGGTCCCGCGCAGCTCACCAGTCGTCTCCGACCAGCCGGTCCTCGGCGATCGAGGCGCCGAGCATGAGGGTGCGCATGAACCGCTCGGTGGCCTCGATCAGCAGCTCCTCGCCGTCGCGCACCGCCTCCGCCAGGGACATCGGCACGGGCAGGATGGAGGCGACGGCGTCGATGCCGATCCCGTGCACGGCGTCGGATCCCTGGCCCAAGGTCCCTGCCAGGCCGATGACCGGCACGCCCTGCTCGGAGGCTCGACGGGCGACCTCGGCGGGGACCTTGCCGCGCGGGGTCTGGAAGTCGATCGCCCCCTCGGCCGTGATGACCAGGTCGGCGCCGCGGATCGAGCTGTCCAGGTCGATCCCGGCCAGCCCCGAGTCCAGCAGCGCCTCGAAGCGCGGCACCAGCTCGGCGCCGATGGCCGCCATGCCGGAGCCGAGGCCTCCCGAGGCCCCGGTGCCGGGGCCCAGGGCGAAGTCGCGGTCCCGGGTCCGCTCGAGGCCGTCGCGGCCCAGGATCTCCGCCCAGTTCTCGAACCCGCGCGACATCTGCTCGACCTGCTGCGCCGTGGCGCCCTTCTGCGGGCCGAAGACCCGGGCGACGCCATGGTCGCCGGTCAGCACGTTGTGCGGGTTCAGGGCCAGGACCACGCGCACGCGGCCGGCGCTCAGCGACGGGTGCAGACCGGAGAGGTCCAGGCTCCGGGCCTCCGTGAGCGCCGCGCCCCCGGTGCCGACCGGCTCCCCGTCGGCGTCCAGCACCCGGGCGCCGAGGGCCGTGAGCGCCCCCAGGCCGCCGTCGGAGGTCCCGGAGTCGCCGCAGCCGACGACGATCGTCTGCGACCCGTCCTCCAGGGCCGCGCGGATCAGCTCGCCGACCCCGTGGGTGGTGGTGAGCGTGGGATCCCGGCGATCGTGCGGGACCAGGCGCAGTCCCGCGGCCGAGGCCATCTCCACGACGGCGGTCCCGCGCGCGTCGCCGCCCAGGCGGGCCCAGTGCGCCTCGACCGGCTGACCCACGGGCCCTGTCACCCGCGCGGGGATCAGCTCGCCGCCGGTGGCTGAGGCCAGTGTGCGGGCCGTGCCTTCGCCGCCGTCGGCCACGGGCACGGTGCGCACGCGCACGCCGGGCACGGCGCGGCGGACTCCTGCGCTGATCGCGCGGGCGACCTGCTCGGCGTCCAGCGACTCCTTGAAGCCGGAGGGCGCCACCAGGACTCGGCGGACGAAGGCGGTGGAGGGTGCGGCGGTCATATCGGACTCCTCGGTGTTGAAGGGGCGGGTCAGCGGAACAGCGGCAGGCCCATGAGGGGCCAGACCAGGAAGGCGAAGACGAGCACCAGCACTGCCGAGATCGGGGCCAGCCAGGCGGAGAGCCGAAGAAGGTGCTCGGGGCGGAAGGTCTCGACGTCCTCCACGTCGGAGAACAGGGTCACGGGCTTGGCGGAGCTGGTCAGCGTGTGGCAGAACCCGGCCGCCGCCGTCGAGGCGAACGCCGCGGCGGAGGCATCCACCCCCAGGCCCGGGGCCAGGGCGACCACGATGGGGATCAGCACGGCCGAGCGCGCCGAGCGGGACTGGATGACCAGGTGCGCGGCGGTCGAGAGGACCACGACCAGGACCACGAACGCGATGGGGGCTCCGGGGCCGATCCGCTGGACGGGGCCGAGAGCTCCGGCGGCCAGCCAGTCGGCGGCTCCCGAGTCGACCAGCCCGGTGCCCAGCGTCAGCGTGGCGGCCATGAACACGAGCAGCGACCACGGCACGGACTTCAGCGCCTTGCCCAGGTCCACCGACCCCCATCGGGGGCTCGCGGCCAGCAGCGCGCCCAGCAGGCCGACGATCGCCGGGTGCAGCCCGTGCAGCGGCTCCGAGCACCACAGCACCACCACGACGGCCACGAGCATGGCCGAGCGGGTCTGCGCGGTGGTCAGAGGTCCGGAGATGGGCGAGGCCGAATGCGCCTGCATGTCCTTCAGGCTGATCGAGACGGGCTCGCGCCGGTCCTCCCGCCGGGTGAACAGCCGCAGGATCAGCTCGGTGCACACGTGCGAGGACACCACGGCCAGCGGAAGGCCCAGGATCAGCCACGTGGCCACTCCGAAGCTGCGATGCCCGGCCGCGTCCAGGATCTGGGCGGTGATCAGATGCGCGCCGGCGCCCAGGTAGGAGGCCACCGCCGAGAGCAGGATGACCGACGGGAACAGCAGGGACAGCGCCAGCACCACCCGCCGGTGCGGCGCCAGCACCGCCGCCATGGCCGCGAAGACGGGCAGGGCCAGGGCCGCCCGTCCGGAGGTCGACGGGATCGCGAAGGCCGTGACGACCAGCACCGCCGTGGTGAGGTGGAACAGCGGGCGCAGCCCGGAAGCGCCGGTCACCACGAATGCCGCCACGCGGGTGGCCAGTCCCGAGGCGGTCACCCCGGCGGCGATCACGAAAGCGGTCAGCAGCAGCCACACCGTGTCCTCGCCGAGCGAGGAGAAGAGGTCCTCGTCCCCGACCACGCCGGTGGAGACCAGGATCAGCGCAGCGCCCAGCGCCACGTAGGTGTCCTCGAGCGGGGAGAAGATCCACAGCCACACGGCCACGCAGAACACGCACAGGGTCAGGGCGCCGTGGGCCGGCAGCTCATCGCCCAGGACCGAGGCCCGGATCACCACCGTGCACGCGACGAGCATCACGACCGCCAGGATCAGCGCGGCCGGGCGCGGCCTGGGGCGCGAGCGCGCCGGCGCGGGGCGGCCGCTCTGCGGAGGGGTCGAGGCCCAGCGCACGGAGCCCGTCTGCGCGCTCATCGCTCCACCCGCATGGCCTCGGCCACGCGGTCCTGCGCGGCGGAGTCCGTCTCGTCGAGCTCCTGCCGATCGGGCTGGACGAGGGGAAGATCGAGTCCGACCGAGGTGCGCCCGTCGGGCTCGGAGGCCACCCACAGGCTGCCGCCGTGGGCATCGGCCACCGCGCGTGCGACGGCCAGCCCCAGGCCCATGCCGCCCACGTCGGCGGATTCCTCGGTGCTGCTCGAGCCGCCGGAGGCCTCGGACAGCGCGGCCGAGCGGTACTGCTCGATCATGGCCCGGGCCTGCTCGGCGCTCAGCGGCCGACCCGCGTTGGTCACCGACAGGCGCAGGACCCGCCCCTGTGCCGCCGCCGAGACCTCGACGTTCTCGTCGTCCTGCGACTGCGACTGCGGCTGCGGCTCGGCGAGGGCAGCGCTGAGCTGGATGCGCTCGCCGTCCTCCGTGTGATCGACGGCGTTGCGCGCCAGCTGGCTCATGGCAGCCGACACGGCAGCGGCATCCATCGGTGCGGCGAGATCGGGCGCGTCGTCGAGCTCCCAGCTGCGTCGGGGGAAGCGCTGGGCCAGGTCATGGCGCAGGCGCACCACCAGCGGGGCCGCGGCCGTGGGCCGCATGCGCAGGGCTCCGGGCCGCTGCGCATCGGCGAGCAGGCTCAGATCCGCCAGGCTGCGCTGCATCTCCTGCATGCGGCGCCGGAGGCGGCTCAGCTCGGCGCTCGACAGCCCGTCGGAGCCCTGCGAGCCGGTCTCCAGGTCCCGACGACAGGCCTCCAGGGGGCGGGCGAGATGGCGCTCGACCTCGGCGGCCACGTGCGACTGGCGATCGAAGGAGTCCTCGAGCCGATCGAGCATGCCGTTGACCGCCTGGGCCGTGCTGGAGATGTCGTCGCGGCCCTCGACGGGCACGCGCGGGGAGAGGTCGTGGCCCGAGACCCGCTGGGCCACAGCTGCGATCCGGCGCACCGGCAGAAGGATCTGTCCGGCGGCGAACCACGCGATCAGGGCCGTGAGCGCCAGCCCGCCGGCGGCCACGCCCACGAGCAGCAGGACCTGCTGATCCACGTCGTCGTGGGCCGGGTCCGTGAACTGCAGGACCAGGAAGGCCGATCCGTCCTCGGTGTCCACCCGCCCCCACCGCACGCTGCCGTGCTCGGTGTCCCGAACTCCCGAGGCCGACGGGTCCGCGAGGAGGCTGTCGAGCTCGGCGGTATCCGCGGCCAGCAGCTCGCCGGCGTCGTCGGCGGCATTGTCCAGGTAGGAGACGTCGCCGTCGGCCACCGCGATGAAGGCCTCGTGCGTGGCCGGGGTCTGCCGGGAGAGGTAGCGCTCCATGAGCTCGGCCTCCGAGGCGAAGGGCTGCGCGGTGCGAGGATCCACGCCCTCGTCGACGAACGTGCGGAACTCCTCGACCTCCTGCACGATCCCGGCATCGGCGGCCTGATCCACCTGCCCCTGCAGCAGCGAGCGCATGGTCACCACGACGGCCAGCAGGGCGATGGCGGTGGTCAGCACGATCCAGCCCACGATGCGCCAGCGCGCCGAGACCCGGGATCCGCGCTCCTGAGCGTCCGCGCTCATCGCGTCACCGTCCCGGCCTCGGGGACGTCGTCCTGCTCGCCGTCCGAATCGGTGTCCAGATCGACCTCGTCCGGCCCGTCGTCGTCCTCCGGCTCGAGGTCTGGATCGTCCTCGTCGTCATGCTCTTCTTCATCGACGGGGGCGGCCGGCCCGGACGTCGGCGCCTGCTGCTGCTCCCGGTCGTCGGCGGGTGCCGGGTCCTCTGTCGCCTCCGGCTCGGTCGTCGGGGCGGGTGCGGAGGCTTCGGGATCGGGCGACGACGGCGCCGTGACCCGGGTGCTCACAGGATCGGAGGGCAGAGTGGGCGGCATCGTGGTCCGCGCCAGCTGCTGCGTCCCCAGCGCGGTCAGCACGGGAACGGCCATGATCAGGACCAGGAGCAGCACACGTCTCAACATGACAGTGAAGTGAACTCCGAACAGATGAAATGCAGATGAGCATCCGGGCCGCGGACGCTCAGCACTCGACCCCAGGAAGACGAGACCGATGACCGATCTGCAGTGCCCCGCTGTGCTCCTGCTCGGAGAGGATCCGCGCGCCGTGCTGGAGGGAAGGGTCCTGGGGCCCGTCGGGCCGGGGGCGGAGATCGTCTGCCTTCCGCAGGGCGAAGACCCGCTGCGCCGGGCTGCCGCCGAGGACGCCCTGGTGGACGAGCTGGTCGACGCCCGCCGCGGGGAGTCGGTGGTGCTCGAGGCCGCACCGGCGCGGCTGCGCGAGCTGCTGCGCCGCCACGGCTGCACGCCGGAGCTGCCCGCGCGCATCGAGGCCGACTCCGGCGGCTGGCGGCGCACCGAGCCCGCCGGGCAGCCCGCCCCGGAGCGGCAGGATCCGGAGCCGGCCGCCGTGGAGCAGCCGAGCGCCGACCAGCCGAGCGCCGAGCGGCATGTGGCCCTGCCGCTGGCGGAGATGACCGGACTGCAGATGCACGCGATCACGCTGCTGCGCGAGCGCGTCTTCGTGGTGGAGCAGAAGACCACCGAGGTCACGGAGATCGACGAGCTCGATGCCCTGCAGACCACCGTCCACCACTGGCTGGAGATCGACGGCCGCCCCGCCGCAGTCCTGCGCGTCCTGGCCCACGAGGAGGCCATCGCGATCGGCCGGGTGGCCACCGCTCACGAGCACCGCGGGAAGGGCCTGGCCGGGCGGCTGATGCGCCTGGTGCTCCAGGACCTGGCGCCGCTGAATCGCCCCGTCGTGCTGCTGGGCCAGTCGCACCTGGAGCAGTGGTACGAGCGGCTCGGATTCGTCCGCAGCGGAAATGAGGTCCTGGAGGTGGGCATCCCGCACGTGCCCATGACCCTGAGCCGATGACCGAGCTGCTCGCGGCCCGTCCCGTGCCCCCGGCAGATGCCTGGGTGCTCGTGCTGTGCGGGCTCCTCGCCGCAGGGCTGTGCCTTCCGCGACGGACCTGGCGGTGGTTCGGGCTGGTCGTCACGGTCGTGCATGAGCTCGGCCACGCGCTGGCGGGGCTGGTCGTGGGCCGGAGGGTCATGACGATCCGCATCGAGGCCGATCACTCGGGCGTCACGCACTCCTTCGGCACCGGGCCCAGCGCGGCATGGTCGACCTTCTGGGGCTATCCCTTCCCCGCCGTCGTCGGGGCCGTGTGGGCCGCCGCGGTGGGGCTGGGGCACTGGCCTGTGGCCGCCGTCGTGAGCGCGCTGGTGCTGCTGGGCTCCCTGGTGGTGATGCGCGGTGCGCTGTCCTGGGTGGTCACGACCGGATCGGCGGCGCTGCTGCTGGCGCTGGTGTGGGCGGACCTCGCGATCGGGCGCTGGCTGATGCTCGCGGTCGGCACCGCGCTGTGGGTCGGCGCGCTGCGGGTGTGGTGGCTGCTGGCCCGGCGCCACGTCCAGGGCGCCCTGAGCCGACGGGTGCAGCACGAGCACCCGCTGGGGCTGCCCTCGGATGCCGTGGCACTGGCCCGGGCCACCGGCGTCCCGGCCATGCTGTGGCTGCTGGCCTTCCTGGCGGTGATCCTGCTCAGCGCAGCGGGGATCGCGCTGGCCTGGGCCCCGCAGCTGCTGAGCTGAGCGGCTGCAGGCAACTCTGTCTCAGATGTGGCCTGGGTCTCGTCTCAGATGATATTTTCGCCGGGCGGGTCATCGCGGATCCGCACTGCCCACAGGAGGCCCGCATGCCCACCGACACCGTCTCACCCGCTCCCTCGTCCGAGCCCGCGCAGCGCCTTGCCGACGCTTCGCTGCCCGGCACGCAGGCGGAGCTGCCCGCCTACGACCGCTCCGGCCTGAGCACCGGCATCGTCCACATCGGCGTGGGCGGCTTCCACCGCGCTCACCAGGCCGTCGTCATGGACGACCTGCTGGCCCAGGGCGGCCACGACAGCTGGGCGATCACAGGCCTCGGCGCCCTGGCCGGCGACTCCCGCATGCGCGACGCCCTCAACGACCAGGACGGGCTCTACACCCTGGCGGTCAAGCACCCCGACGGCCACCGCGACAACCGCGTGATCGGCTCCATCCGCACCATGGCCGTGGCTCCGGAGGACCCGGCCGGAGCGGTCGAGCTCATGGCGGATCCCGCCACCCGCATCGTCTCGCTGACCATCACCGAGGGCGGCTACAACTTCAACCAGGCCACGGGCCTGTTCGACGAGACCACGCCGGCCGTCGCCCATGATCTCGAGGTCCTGCGCGGCTCCGGCGAGGGCGAGCTGCGTTCGGTCTTCGGCCTGGTCGTGGACGCTGTGCGGGTGCGCCGCGAGCGGGGGACCGCCCCCTTCACCGTCATGTCCTGCGACAACATCCAGGGCAACGGCGACACCGCCGCCCTGCAGTTCGTGGCCTTCGCCGAGCTGGTCGATCCCGAGCTGGCTGCCTGGATCCGCGAGAACGTCCCGTTCCCGAACTCCATGGTCGATCGCATCACCCCGGTCACCACCGACGCCGACCGCGAGAACGTCCTGGCGGACACCGGGCGGGTGGACGCCTGGCCGGTCGTGTGCGAGCCCTTCTTCCAGTGGGTGCTCGAGGACCACTTCGTCCCGGGCCCCGACGGCGCCCCGGGCCGCCCCGCCTTCGAGAAGGCCGGCGTGCAGCTCGTCGAGGACGTCGAGCCCTACGAGCTCATGAAGCTGCGCCTGCTCAACGCCTCCCACCAGGCGCTGTGCTACCCGGGCCGCCTGGCCGGGCTCGAGTACGCGCACGAGGTCTGCTCCGACCCGCTGTACGTGGCCTACCTGCTGGCCTACATGGAGCTCGAGGCCACTCCCACGCTGCGCGAGGTCCCGGGCGTGGACCTGGACGGCTACCGCAGGACGCTCATCGAGCGCTTCGCGAACCCGGAGATCCGCGACACCCTGGCCCGCCTGTGCGCCGAGGCCTCGGACCGCATCCCCAAGTGGCTCGTGCCGGTGATCCGCGAGAACCTCGAGGCCGGTCGCCCGGTCGAGCTCTCCGCCACGATCGTGGCCTCCTGGGCGCGCTACGCCGAGGGCGCCGACGAGAACGGCCGTCCGTTCGAGATCGTCGATCCCCGCCGCGACGCCGTGATCGCGGCCGCCTCTCACCACGACGAGGACGAGCTGTCCTTCCTGCGCAACGAGGAGCTCTTCGGGGACCTCGCCCAGCAGGAGGCCTTCACGGAGCCGTACCTGCGCGCCCTGCGCGGCTTCCGCTCGCGCGGCGCCCGCGCGACGCTCGAGGAGGTCCTGGAGGTCGTGGGGCGCCCGGCCGCCTGATCCGCCGCAGCCGTCGTCCCTGTCCGCGGAAGCGGGCGGGAGGGGCGACGGCGGGACGGGCCGCGAGCACGACGCAGGCCCCCGCACCGAGACGCAGCGAACGCGTCCGGGGTGGGGGCCTGTGCCATGAGCGGGGACATGCGCAGGAGCCGATGCGGCTCCTGCGCGGCAGGGCTCAGCCGGCCAGCTCGTCCTCGAGCTGGCGGCGCATGGCGCTGTAGCGGGCGCGGAAGGCGTCGGCCCCGTCGTCCTGGGCGGCGGGCAGATGCTGGGAGCCCTCGGTGCCGGCGGTCCAGGCGGGCAGCTCGCCCTGTGCGGCCCAGTAGGCCTGGCGCGCGCCGCCCAGGGCGACGTACTCATCCGGGGCGGGGACGTCGATGTCGACGCCGAGCACATGGGTGAGGGCCGTGCGCAGAGTGGCGGAGCGCGAGCCGCCGCCGATCAGCAGGGCGCGCTCGATCGGGACGTCCAGGGTCCGCAGGACCTCGAGGCAGTCGGCCAGCGAGTTCGCCACGGACAGCACCGAGCTGCGGGCCATGTTCTCGCGCGTGAGCGAGGCGCCCGTGACGCCGTGCCAGCGCCCGGCGGCGTCGGGGAGGTTGGGGGTGCGCTCGCCGTCCAGGTACGGCAGCAGCGTCAGCCCCGAGCAGTCTGGGTCGCCGGCGGCCGCGAGGGCGTCGAACTCGTCCAGGTCGGTGCCGAGCAGGTCCGAGGTCCTGGCCATGACCCGGGCGGCGTTGAGCGTGCACAGCAGGGGCAGGTAGGCGCCGGTGGCGTCGGCGAATCCCGAGGTGACGCCCGTGGGGTCCGCGATCGGGTGCGGGCTGTGGGCGAAGACCGTGCCCGAGGTGCCGACCGAGACCACGACATCGCCGTGGCCGATGCCCAGGCCGAGCCCGCCGCCGGCGTTGTCTCCGCACCCGGCCGAGACCACCGCGCCGGGGCTGTTCGGGAGCCAGTCCGAGGTGATGGTGCCGGCGGAGGCGTGGGGTGCGAGGACCTCGGGGACCTGCGGGGTCGCCCCGAACCAGCGCTCCAGGAGGTCCTCGCGGATCGAGCCGGAGGCGGGGTCGAACCAGCCCGAGCCCGAGGCCTCGGAGCGGTCCGTGATCCAGGCGCCGCCGGTCAGCTCTGAGACCAGCCAGTCGTGCGGCAGGCCCACGCGCTCAACGCGAGCCGCGGCCTCCGGGGCGTTCTCGCGCAGCCAGGCCAGCTTGGTCAGCGTGATGGAGGTGACGGGCGCGGAGCCGGTGGCCTCGACCCAGCCGGAGATCTCGAGCTCCTCGACCATGGCCCGGGCCTGTGGGGCGCTGCGGACGTCGTTCCACAGCAGGGCGTCGTGGACCGGCGCGCCGGCCGAGTCCAGGGCCACCATGCCGTGTTGCTGCGCGGAGACGCCCACGCCCAGCACGTCCGAGCGCTCGCGGGCTCCGGCGGCGTCCCAGGCCTGATTCAGCGCCTTGGTCCATTCCCGGGGGTCCACCGAGGTCCCGTCCGGGTGCGGGGCGGAGCCGCGAGAGAGGATCTGCCCCGTGGCGGCGTCGACGACCATGACCTTGCAGGACTGGGTGGAGGAGTCCACCCCGATGACGGTTCCGCTGATGCTCACTCCAGCTCCTCTGCCGAGACTTTCTGACGGTTCAGCCTAGCGGTCTGCGTCACATCGCAGGGGCCTGCGGCGGCTCCCGGGAGCGCTCGGTCGGCCTCGGCCCTGCGGTGCCGGCGCAGGGCCGGCGGCCGCCCGCTCACTGACCCTCGAGCTCGGCCAGGGCATCCCGCAGCGGGATGTCGCAGACCAGGATGTCGACCAGCCCGGCCCGCACCGCCGCCAGCACGGCCGGGGCGCGCCCGGCGCCGTGGGCGACCGCGATCCGGCGACGGGCCGCACGCAGGTCCGCAAGCGATGCCGCGATCACGGAGTCCTCGACGGGGCCCTCCACCGCGGTGCCGCGGGCGTCGATCAGGTGCCCGGAGATCTCGGCGACCGCGCCGGCCGCCAGGGCCTGCTGTCGGTCCTGCTCCTGGATGCGGTCCCACACGGTGGACAGCCCCGGTCCCCAGCCGCCGATCGCGAAGACCGCCAGGTCCAGATCCCCGGCCTGGGCCAGGGTGCGGGCGATCTCCGGGGTCTCGCGCAGGGCTGCCGCGCCCTCACCGGCCACCAGCGGCGCCCACAGGGGAAGCGTCTGCTTGGCGCGCAGCGTGCTCAGCAGCCGGGGGACCGCCTCGGTGGAGTCCGGGGAGGCGATCGCCCCGGCCAGCTGGACCACCACGCTGTCCGAGAGGTCGGGCAGGTGCGGGGCCATGGCCTGGATGATGCGCGACCACGAGATCCCGACGGCGGTCTGGCCTGCGGCGTGCTCGGCCACCGAGGCGGCGAGCTCGCGGGCCAGGGCCTCGGCGCCGCGGGGGGTGTCGGCGGGCTCGACCGAGATCAGCTCCGCGATGCCCAGGGACTGCGCCGTCTCCTGGTCGCGGCCGTCCGACGGCACGGCGATGGTGATGCGCACGATGCCCCGATCGCGGGCCTCCTGCACGAGCGCGGCGACCTGGAAGCGCGAGATGTCGTGCTCCTGGGCGATCTGGACCTTGGACTTCTGGTCCAGGAAATGGGCACGACTGATCTCGGCGAGCAGCGTGAGGTGGGCGCGGTCGTCGGCGCTCGAGGAGGGGGCGGCGTCGGCGGATGGTGCGGTCGGATCCGAGGTCATGGGGGCCACATCTGTGAGGTCGGGTGTTGCTCAGGTGAGTCTATATGATTAGCATCACACTCACCTGAGCGGAATAGAGCGCTCACGTGAGAAGTGCCGGATGGGGCCGGGTGCCCGCCCCCACCAGGTCTTCTGCCTCTCGGCCCGGACACCGCTGCCTGGGCCCGTACGAATCCACAGAGGTATCCATGAGCCCTCGTCTCACCTCGCCGCACAGCCCGCCGTGGTCTGTGGGCAGGCGCCAGCTGCTCGGCGGGACCCTCGGTCTCTCCGCACTGGCCCTGACCGGCTGCGGCTCGTCCCAGGGCGACGAGATCGTCGTCGCCATCGTGTCCAACCCGCAGATGCAGGACGCGATCTCCCTGCAGGCCGAGTTCGAGCGGGAGCACCCGGACATCAACGTCCGATTCGTCTCCCTTCCGGAGAACGAGGCCCGTGCCAAGATCACGGCCTCCGTGGCCACCGGCGGCGGCGAGTTCGACGTCGTCATGATCTCCAACTACGAGACCCCCATCTGGGCGGCCAACGGCTGGATCGAGAACCTGCAGCCGTACGCGGAGGCGACCGAGGGCTACGACCCCGAGGACTTCATCGACTCGGTGCGCGCCGCCCTGAGCTACCAGGACAGCCTCTACGCCGTGCCCTTCTACGGGGAGTCGTCGTTCCTGGTCTGGAACAAGGACCTCTTCGAGGCCAAGGGCCTGGAGATGCCGGAGAAGCCCACCTGGGAGCAGATCGGCGAGTTCGCCGCCGAGCTGGCCGATCCCGACCAGGACATCTCCGGGATCTGCCTGCGCGGCCTGGCCGGCTGGGGCGAGATCATGGCCCCGCTGACCACCGTGTACAACACGTTCGGCGGCGGCTGGTTCGACATGGACTGGAACCCCACGCTGACCTCGGACGCCACCAGGAAGGCCACCCAGTTCTACGTGGACCTGGTCCGCGAGCACGGGCAGCCCGGTGCGGCCACCTCCGGCTACGGCGACTGCATCACCCGCTACAGCCAGGGCCAGGCGGCCATGTGGTACGACGCCACGGCCATGGTCTCCTCGGTCGAGGACCCGGCCTCCTCCACGGTCGCCGGGCGCAGCGGGTACGCCCCCGCCCCGGTCATGGAGACCGAGGCCGCGGGCTGGCTCTACTCGTGGTCGCTGGCCATCCCCGCGACCTCGCAGCGCAAGGAGCAGGCCTGGGACTTCATCGCCTGGATGACCAGCAAGGACTACATGAAGCTGGTCGGCGAGGAGATCGGCTGGGAGCGCGTTCCCCCGGGGAGCCGTTACTCGACCTATGAGCTCGAGGGCTACGCCGAGGTCTCCGAGGCCTACGCCAAGCCCACCCTCGACGCCATGGCCGGTGCCTCCCAGGAGACCTCCATGACGCACCCCGTCCCGTACGAGGGCCTGCAGTTCGTGGCGATCCCGGAGTTCCAGGATCTCGGCACCCGCGTGGGCCAGCAGATGTCGGCCGCCGTGGCCGGCCAGAAGAGCGTCGACGAGGCGCTCGAGCAGTCCCAGGAGTACGCCGAGGACGTCGCCGACGTGCACCGCAACAGCTCTGGAGGCAACTGAGATGTCCACCGTGGCCACCCCGTCGGGCACTCGGGCTGCAGAGCCCGCCAGCCGTCGCAGCGCCGAGGAGCGCGCCAAGCGCGACGCCTTCCGCCGCCGTCTTCCGCTGCTGCCCGCGCTGATCTTCACGATCGCGCTGACCCAGCTGCCGTTCCTGATCACCATCTGGTACTCGCTGCGCTCCTGGAACCTCCTCAACGAGGACTCCGACCGTTTCGTCGGCCTGCGCAACTACCTGGCGATCTTCACCGACTCCACATTCCGCGGCGCGGCGCTCAACTCGATCCTCTACACGCTGGCTTGCGTGCTGTTCGCCCTCATCCTGGGGATGATCTTCGCGCTGCTGCTGGATCGGGCGTTCCTGGGCCGCGGCCTGGCCCGCACTCTGCTGATCACGCCGTTCCTGATCATGCCCGTGGCCTCGGCCATGCTGTGGTCGGTGTCCATGTTCAACCCGTCCTACGGCCTGGTGAACTGGATGATCGGCCTCGTGGGCATCGACCCGGTGGACTGGACCTCCCAGATGCCGCGGATCTCCGTGATCGTGGCGCTGGTGTGGCAGTGGACGCCGTTCATGATGCTGCTGCTCCTGGCCGGTCTGCAGTCCCAGCCCCGCGACGTCCTCGAGGCGGCGCGCGTGGACGGGGCCTCCAAGATCCAGTCCTTCGTGCTCATCACGCTGCCGCACATGCGCCGCTACATGGAGCTGTGCGTCCTGCTCGGCGCGATCTACGTGGTCAACACGTTCGACCAGATCTACCTCATGACCGCAGGCGGACCGGGCACCCAGAGCGCCAACCTGCCGTTCTACATCTACCAGCGAGCCTTCCTGGGCTTCGACGTCGGCCAGGCCGCCGCCATGGGCGTGGTCGTGGTGATCGGCACGATCATCATCGCGACCTGGGCCCTGCGTCTGATGTTCAAGAGCTTCATGACCACGGAGCAGTGACCGACATGACCGCACAGCCCCATGACTCCGTCTCCGCGGAGACGACCTCTGCTCCCTGGGACGCCCAGGACCGTGCTCGCGACGACCGGCCCGAGCCGCCCGTGCGCAAGCGCCGCTCCGGCGGCATCGGCGGCGCGGCACTGACCCTCATCACCTGGCTGCTGGCCCTCGGGTTCTTCCTGCCGGTGGCGTGGATGGTGCTGACGTCGTTCAAGCAGGAGGCCGATGCCTCCACGAACCCGCCGACGTTCTTCTTCGCGCCCACGCTGGATCAGTACCGCGCGGTGATCGACGCCGGACTGGGCGACTACATGCTCAACTCCGCGATCGCCACGGTGGCCTCGACCCTCCTGGTCCTGCTGCTCGGCATCCCGGCCGCCTACGCGGTGAGCATCCGCCCGGTCGAGAAGACCTCGGACGTGCTGTTCTTCTTCATCTCCACCAAGATGCTGCCGGTCGTGGCCGTGATCGTCCCGATCTACGTCGTCGCCGGTCAGCTCAAGGTCCTGGACACCGTCTGGACCCTGGTCCTGCTCTACACGGCCATGAACCTGCCGATCGCGGTGTGGATGATGCGCTCGTTCTTCCAGGAGGTCCCCCGGGAGGTCCTTGAGGCCGCGGAGATCGACGGCGCCTCGCTGATGACCACGCTGCGCACGATCCTGATCCCCATGGTGGCCCCGGGCATCGCCTCGACCGCCCTGATCTGCGTGATCTTCGCCTGGAACGAGTTCTTCTTCGCCCTGAACCTCACCGCCGTCGAGGCGGCCACGGTGCCGGTCATGCTCGTCTCGACCATGACCAGCGAGGGCCTGTTCCTGGCTCGGCTCTCCGCCGCCAGCGTCCTGGCGTCGCTGCCGGTGGTCATCGCCGGCTGGGTCGCCCAGAAGCAGCTGGTTCGAGGCCTGTCCATGGGTGCCATCAAGTAGGCCGGCCCCCGGCACGACGACGAGCCCCCGCGGCCGCTGCGCGCAGCGACCGCGGGGGCTCGTCTCCGTCTCCGCCGCGCTCATCCCCGCAGGGCCGTGACCAGGGGGTATATCGGTGGCAACCGCGCGCAGCCACCGGGCAGGAGAGCGCAGTGCCTGCAGAGGGTGCGGACGGTGGGCTGGGGGGGTCGCACGGCTCTAGGTTGATGACACCGCCGAACGATCCCAGCGCATCCCCATCCGAGGAGCTCGTCATGCGGCACGACCGCATCAAGGAATGCCGGCTGCGCGCCAGTCTGTCGCAGGCCCAGCTCGGGACCCGTCTCGGCGTCTCGCGCCAGGCCGTGACGAAGTGGGAATCCGGCCGAGTCGCCGTGCCTCGCGATGGTTCGTCGTCCGTGTCTCGGCGCACCGGCACCGATGCACGGAGGTCCCCGGCAGAGCAGCTCTGCCGGGGACCTCCGTGCGGTGCGGGTCAGGGGCGCACGACCGCCTTGAGCGCACCGGGGGTGCGGGCCGCGGTGAGGGCGGCCTCGACGTCGTCGAGGCCGTGGACGCTCGTGACGAGCGAGTCCAGGTCCACCGCACCCGAGGCGGCCATGGCCACCGCGGTGGGCCACGTCCCGGCATAGCGGAACGTCCCGGTGACCACGAGCTCGCGGTTCTGCACGAGCGGGACGGGCAGAGCCAGGGTGTCCGCGCCCATGCCGACCAGAACGGCGCGCCCGGCCGGAGCCAGGCGGTGCAGTCCGTCGAGCACGGCGGGCTCAGCGCCCGTCGCGTCGATGAAGGCGTCGAACCCGCCGCCGTCCGCGCTGTCCGGCTCCGGGGCGCAGCCGGCGGCCCAGGTGCGCGAGGCGCCCCAGGAGGCGGCGACCTCGAGCCGGTCCTCGCGCATGTCCGTCATGGCCACCTCGACGGCTCCGGCGGCCTCTGCGCACGCGGCCGCCAGCAGGCCGATGGGCCCGGCTCCGGCCACGAGCACGCGCGAGCCCAGGCGGACGTGAGCGGCCCGCGATGCGGCGATGCCCACGGACAGCGGCTCGAGCAGTGCGGCGGCGTCATCCGAGACCGAATCCGGCACGCGGTGGCAGAACGCCGCCGGGTGCACGGCGTACTCGCTGAACACCCCGTCCACGGGAGGCGTGGCGAAGAAGCGCACCGCCGGATCCAGGTTGTACCGCCCGGCCAGCGTCTGCGGGGAGAACGGCTCGGGGATGCCCGGCTCCAGCGATACCCGGGCGCCCAGAAGCGACGGATCGGTGCCCGGCCCCAGCCCGACCACGCGCCCGGACGGCTCGTGGCCGAGGACCAGGGAGCCCTCCACCGCGAAGGGGCCGATGCGGCCGTGCTCGTAGTAGTGCGTGTCCGACCCGCAGACCCCCACGCTCAGCACGCGGACAAGGACCTCACCGGGGCCGGGCTGCGGGACGGGGCGCTGCTCCACGGCGAGATCCCCGATCCCGTGCAGCACGCTGGCGCGCATGGAATCGGGGATCTCGCGGGTCTCGTCGACGGACATCAGCGAGCGTCAGGGAGGCGCTGGCCGGTGGCGGTGTCGAACAGGTGGAGGCGATCGACGGCGGGGACGGTCCAGATGGTGTCGCCGACCTTGACCGCGGAGCGCCCGCCGGTGCGGATCGTGATGCCCTCGGTGGCCTGGTCCTCCTCGGCGATCTCCTCCTCCGCGGCGGAGGAGTGCGTGGTCACCACGGTGTTGGCCGCGGTGACCGGGGCCAGCGAGCTGTAGATGTAGGCGTCGGCGCCGAGCTCCTCGACCGCCTGGACGCTCACGGGCAGGCCCTCGCCCTCGGGGGCCAGTGACAGGTCCTCGGGCCGGATGCCCACGGTGACCTCGGTGCCGCTGAGCGCCTCGCGCTGAGCGGGAGTCAGCTGGACGCGGGTGGTGCCCAGCGACAGGACGCCGTCGGCATCCGGGGCGCTGCGGACCAGGTTCATGGCCGGGGAGCCGATGAAGCCGGCCACGAACTCGTTGGCCGGGCGGTCGTAGAGGTTGGCCGGCGAGTCGACCTGCATGAGCTTGCCGCCCTTGAGCACGGCCACGCGATCGCCCATGGTCATGGCCTCGGTCTGATCGTGGGTGACATAGACGGTGGTGACGCCCAGGCGCCGCGTGAGGGAGGCGATCTGGGTGCGGGTCTGGACGCGCAGCTTGGCATCCAGGTTGGACAGCGGCTCGTCCATGAGGAAGACCTTGGGGGAGCGCACGATGGCGCGGCCCATGGCCACGCGCTGGCGCTGTCCGCCCGAGAGGTTCTTGGGCTTGCGGTCCAGGTACTCGGTGAGGTCCAGGATCTCCGCGGCCTCCTCGACCTTGGCCCGGCGCTCGTCGGCGGGGACCTTGGCGATCTTCAGCGCGAAGCCCATGTTCTCCGCGACCGTCATGTGCGGGTACAGGGCGTAGTTCTGGAAGACCATGGCGATGTCGCGGTCGCGGGGGTCGACGTCGGTGACGTCCTGATCGCCGATCAGGATCGAGCCGCGGGTGACGTCCTCGAGCCCCGCCAGCATGCGCAGGGTCGTGGACTTGCCGCAGCCGGAGGGGCCTACGAGCACCAGGAATTCGCCGTCGGCGATGTCCAGGCTGAGCTCGGAGACCGAGGGGCTCTCGGCTCCGGGGTACTGACAGGTCACGCGGTCATACGAAACAGTCGCCATGGCGGTTCTCGCTCTCTTCCCGGCAGGTACGTGCCGGACGATCCGTGGAAGCATGTGAGATGGCACACATACAACTGTGAGAGTACACCGGCCCAGATGAGCCGTCACCTCTGTCCGGGGCGTGATCTCGGGCCGATCGCAGGCGTCGTCGGGACCACGGAGAAGAATCTTGAGAATCTTCCGACGAAACCGCGTCACGATCCGGTCCGGTCGGGGTCTTCACCGTGAGAGCTCGCGAGAGCTCTTGCACCACCGGTGCGGAGAGATGCCGGTCCTCCCCTTGCGGGAGGGCCTCACGGTCCGCCTCGAAGCAGCCGCTGATGGGCAGTCACGGCGCAGGGGAGGACCGGGTGCGGCGACGGGCAGTCGCTGCACCGAGCAGGGGATCGGGCGGGCAGAGTCCGAGACCCTGGAATCCCGGGACGTCCGGGTGGAGGCAGGGCAGTGCCTCCCCGGACGTCCCGGCCCCAGCACGAAGGCCGCCCTTCCCCCCGAGGGCGGCCTTCGCCATGTCCGGCCCGCTCGGCAGCGCTGGAGTAACTTCTCGAGAACCGCGTCACGATCCGGGCCTGAGCCGGTCTTCACTGTGAGAGCTCGCAAGGGCCCTCCCGGTCACTCGGTGCGAACGTCCTGGCGGGCGGGGCCGCCGAGCGCATCGAGCTCCTCCTGATGGGCAGTCAGAGGGGCGGATGCGGATCGGGTGCTGCGGCTGGTGGGCCGCGGCGCATCGCACCTCCCGGTGGGCAGAGACCGGCTGGTGCACACTCCGGGACGCCTCGGGCAACGGGTGGGCAGACCCGCTCGAGGCGTCCCGGAGCCTCCGGATCCGGCCGGCGTCTCCCCTCGGGCGCCAGGCCCCGCTCCGGGAGGGGCCCGGGCTCCTCCCCTCACGGCGGGGCCAGGCCGGCTCCGGGCGACGAACGGGCCGGGTCACGATCATCACGCGACCCGGCCCGTTCCTCATCTCGCGCCGCCGATCGGGTGGGCGGGGCTCAGGCCGCCGGCGCTCCCGGACCCAGCGGGATCCCGAGGCTCCACCACAGCAGGAAGAACAGGAACCACACCACCAGGATCGAGATCGCGAACGGCAGCAGCAGGGACATCAGCGTGCCGATCCCGGCTCGCGGGAGCCGCTGCTGGACCACCCCCAGGGTCAGGGCGAAGAACGCGTTGAGCGGCGTGATGATGTTGAACGCGGAGTCGCCGATCCGGTACAGCATCTGCGTGGTCTCCGGATTCACGCCCAGGTACATGAACATGGGCACGATCACGGGCGCAACGAGCGTGTACAGCGCCGATCCCGAGGTCAGGAAGAGGTTCAGCACGGCCACGATCGCCACGACGCTGAAGAACAGCACCGGCAGCGGCAGACCGGCGGCCTCGAGCAGGCTCGAGCCGCTGATCGCGATCACGGTGCCCATGTCGGTCCAGGTGAAGAAGGCGATGAACTGCGCCGCCGCGGCCAGCAGGACCAGCAGCGATGCGATGTCGCGGATGCCGCGGGCCATGAGCTCGGGGATGTCGGCCAGCCTGCGGATGCTCCCGGCGGGGATGCCGTAGGCCGTGCCCGCGACCAGGAACAGCAGGGCGATCGGCCCTGAGATGTCGGTGATCAGTACGGAGCTCAGGGCGCCGGTCTCCTCGACCCCGCGCAGCGGCGAGAACGGCAGCAGCAGCGCCAGGAAGTACAGCGCCACGTACGCGACGGTCGCGATGCCCGCCCACTTCAGCCCGCGGATCTCCTGTGGCTGATAGCTGCGCAGGTTCTCCTGGGAGATCTGCGGGCGGTCGTCGTCATCATCGGCGGTCTCGGCGGTGCCGTCGCGCTCGGCGGCCAGCTCCGCGGCGTGGATCCGGGCCGTCATCCGGGTCAGCACGCGCTCGGTCACGAAGGTGATGAGCAGGGCGAGCACCACGGCGGAGGCCGCCGAGAAGTAGTAGTTGGCGATGGGGGAGACCTGGTACTCGGGGTCCACGAGCTGGGCCGCCGAGGTCGAGATGCCGCCCAGCAGGGGGTCGGTCAGGTTCACCACGAGCGAGGCGTTGAACCCCGCCGAGGCCGAGGCGAACGCGACGACGGCGCCCAGCACCGCCGAGCGGCCCGCCGCCTTGAACGCGGCGGCGCCCAGCGGGATGAGCACCACCGTGATCGCATCGGAGGCGATCGAGCCGGTGACGCCGGCCAGCGCCAGGACGAAGGTCAGCCACCGCGCGGGCACCTTGGCCACGACCACCCGCAGGGCGGTGTTGATCAGTCCGGTGCCGTCGGCCACCGCCACGCCCAGCATCACGACGAGCACCACGCCCAGCGGCGGGAACTCGACGATGTTCGGCACGATGCCGCCGACGATCCGGCGCATCCCCTCGGCGTCGGCCAGGCTCGTCACGGCCACGGTCTCGCCGGTGGTCGGATCCACCGCGCTGGCGCCCAGGCGGGCGAGCAGCTCCGAGAGCGGGACGATCAGGAAGGCGAGGAGGATGAACAGCCAGAACGGATGCGGCAGGCGATTGCCGATCATCTCGATCGCGCCCAGGACCCGGCCGAGCGGCCCGCCCTGGATCAGGGGGCCGCGGCCGGCCGGGGGCTCAGCATGGCGGGGCGCGCTCGAGGCCTGGGACATCGACGGGGGCTCAGCCCTGCTCGGCGTCCGAGCTCAGCAGCTGCTCGATGTCGCCGCGCAGCTGCTCCGGGGTGGTCTGGGGCGCGTAGCGCTCGACCACGCGGCCGTCGCCGTCGATCAGGAACTTGGCGAAGTTCCACTCGATGTCCGCGCCGTCCTCGCCCTGCTTCTCGGACTTGAGCCAGGCCCACAGCGGGTGCGTGTCGATCCCGTTCACCTCCACCTTCTTGTACAGGGGGAAGTCCACGGAGAACTCGGTGCGGCAGAACTGCTGGATCTGCTCCTCATCGCCGGGCTCCTGCCCGCCGAACTGGTTGCACGGGAAGCCGAGCACGGTGAAGCCGCGGTCCTTGTACTCGTCCTGCAGCTTCTGCAGGCCGTCGTACTGCGGCGTCAGCCCGCACTCGCTGGCGGTGTTGACGACCAGCACGACCTGACCGGCGAAGCGGTCGAAGACGTCCTGCGAGCCGGCGATGGTGTCGGCGCTGAAGTCGTGGAACGTGGTCAAGGATTCTCCTGAGGATCTGCCCCGAGACGAGGCCTTCGACGTTCAGCCGGCCCCCACAGCAGCGGGCGAGCCCGCCCCGTCCTTCGCCTGCGGAAGTGACGGAGCGGGCTGCGGGCTCAGCTGCGATCGAGCAGGATCACGTCCAGCTGACGCGGGCCGTGCACGCCCTCGACGCGCTCCAGCTCGATGTCCGAGGTCGCGGAGGGCCCCGAGATCATGGTGATCGGGCGGTCCGGGCCGATCCGCTCGAAGGCCTCGGGGATCAGCTCGACCACCGTGTCCAGCCCGACGATGCACACGTGGTGATCGGGCACCAGGCTCAGCGCGCGGCGGCCCTCATCGGGGGCGGAGGTGAGGAAGATCGTGCCGGTCTCGGCGCACGAGACGGTCGAGGAGCTGACCAGCGCATCGATCTGGGCGAGTCCCCGCGCCGTCAGGGGAGCGCCGTCCGGGCCCTCGTCGCGGACCCGGTTCAGGGACTGCGGCAGCCAGGACTCCTCCAGGCCCTCCGGCACGAGCACGGAGCTCTCGCCCAGCAGCTCGGCCAGGCGCCCCGGCAGGGAGGACAGGTCCTCCCGGTGGACGTCGGCCTTGTAGTCGATCAGCCGGTCCTCGAGCATGTCGACGATCTGCTCCCGGGTGAGCTCGGAGCGGCGGCGGTAGCCCCGCGGGATCGGCGGAGCGGCGGGGGAGTCGGCGATCGAGGCCCGGATGCGGGCGAGGATCTCCGTGCGTGCCTCGGACTGCGATGCGGCGCTCATGCCTGCTCCTGGTTCCGGTCGGTGCTGCGGCGGTCGATGCCGAAGGTCAAATCGGCGGGGTCACCCACGGTGCGCTCGCTGAGCTGGCTGCCCACGACATCGCCCTCCTGGGGGCGCGGCGGGCGGGCGTCGCCGGAGCGGCGGGCGCGCACGGCCTGGGCGGTCGAGCCCCAGGCGGCGCCGTCCTCGGTGCGCCCGGCCAGGGAGGGGCCCTCGACGGG